>CALZHO010000268.1 GCA_945787425.1 uncultured Bacteroidales bacterium | reverse complement strand
TATATCGGCTTCGCCGTTCTCCTCGCCTTTATCCTCTAACCTCTCACCTTTCACCTCCAACGACGCTCCTTGCAACAGCAGATTCTTATTTGCCACTTCGCTGGTGGTAAACATATAATCGGCGAGAGAGTCAGTCACCATGCGGTTGATTTCTTCGGGCATAGTGAGGTCCCAACTGCGAATACCTGCTTCCACGTGGCAGACGCGGGTGTTGAGTTTCTTGGCTACGATGGAGCAAGCCATGGTGCTGGTGACATCGCCTACTACGAGAACGAGGTCGGTGGGGTTGGCCATGAGATCGCGCTCGAAAGCCACCATGATGTTAGCTGTCTGTTCGGCTTGCGTGCCGCCACCGCACCCGAGGTTAACATCGGGCATAGGTATGCCGAGTTCCTCGAAGAAGGTGTCGGACATATTCTTGTCATAATGCTGACCAGTGTGCACAAGACGGTAGTGAATATCTTTGCCTTCTGCATGGGCTTTCTGAATAGCTTTGATGAGTGGCGCAATCTTCATGAAGTTAGGTCGTGCGCCTGCAATGAGGGTGATTAACATATCTATATTATTTCAATTATTTCTTTAACAAAATGAGTTCTTTTCTTTATACAAAAATACGCTTCGCTCTTTCATTCGTTCATGCGTTCACTCTTTCATTTGTTCATTCTTTCTCTCGGTCATAGGTCGGTGATGAGTCGGTTGGTAACGTACTACTTAATATTCAATGTATAAGTTCTATTCTTATTTGCTCCTACAGCACAAATTTTACCATCATTCAGAAGCAATGATAAATAGTTACGAGCCTGTCTATCAGAAACCCCAAACATCTTTGCTATTTCAGCCTGCGTAACTACACCACTATTTCCTTGCATATAAACAATGATTTTCTGTAATTTATCGGAAATTTTATCGGAGATTTCATTATTTATCGGAAATTTATCGGAACTTTCTTCATTTATCGGAAGTTTATAGGAAGCTTTATCCACACCATCCTGCGTTTCTTTGTTTAGATCAATGGTACACAACACACGCTCTGGAGAGAAATGAATTTTATACGTAGGAGAATGATGTGCTGCTTCAAGAAATGAAGCAATAATACTAGGAACACCACTACCCGCACGCTCACCTACACCAATAAGACCAAACATCTTCATTAAAGTAGTATTACGTGGATCTGAGACACCACCTTCCAATGCCGTCTTCAAACTAACACGCATATCACCAGGATTCGCAAAAGAAAGTGTGTCAAGACTCTTGATAATTACCGTACCTTGGCGACCATAATAATCAGCATGCACCAAAGCATTAAGCAATGCCTCACGTACAGCCTCATGCAATTTGGTATCATCCACACGAGTATTATTATTCAGTTGAAAAGGTACGGGAAGATCACTAGTCAACCTATTGATAATACGATAATAGAAGTCAAACAAGTTGCCACTCCACTCACCAGACGAAGAGGTCACACGGTGCGTCCAACGAATAGATGGATCCATGCGCTCTTGATAATCCAAGAAATACCCAGAAAATTCACGAACAATCTCATATTCATACCCAAACATTCGATGTCAGTTATTGATTCACTTTTACCGAACATTAGCAAACCTGCAACAGTAGGATGAATCTTATTATCTTCAGTAGAAAGCCCCATTGCGCCAATGCGGCGTAGGAATAATTCATCGTCCAATTTTGACCAGACATGATTAGCATGCTTAGCATTGAATCGCATGCGATAGTCTTTTATTGTATCAGTGCAGAAAACGGAATAATCCATCTCCGTTAATACCTTAGTATCTACGCTCACAGGCGACGCATCACGGAAAAATGCGGACACTTGCTCGCGTGTGCAATGAAAATCACCCTCGTGATTCCGTCGATATGTGCCACGAATAGGATCTGTACCCACATATACAGGACGCATCTCTCTTTCCGCGCGAGGGACTTCAATCATAACAATCTGTTTATCATCTACCGTTTGAATAGAAACCATCTTATCCGTTAAGATGTTTAGACTAATCTTTTGTGGATTATTGATGGTATTCCAGAAATCACGAACAAGCTCATCGGGATTATTGACACCCGTGATATGTAATTGATGCTTTTTGTCTTCCTCTACGCCTAATACTATCAGTCCACCTTCCGAATTAGCAAAGGCAGAATACGTCTCCCAAATGCTATGTGGAAGACCGTTGGTTGCTTTTTTGACCTCTAAAGAATTATCCTCTCTATACTCAGATAAGTTACTAATATCAAAGGTTGTTGTTTGCATTTTTCGGCATTATCCTATTCGCCTGCAAAGGTACAAAAAAGTTTTGAATTATGCAATTTTTTATAGTTTTATTTTTTTATACAAAAATACGCTTCGCTGCACATAGCGCGAGTCAAAACCGTTGAATAGGGAACTATATACATGTTGACACCATAACTAAAAACAACAAGAATTATTTTAATCCACAACATAAACAACTTGTTTCAACAATTTGCGCCCCAATCGTACGGCGAAG
>CALZHO010000267.1 GCA_945787425.1 uncultured Bacteroidales bacterium | reverse complement strand
CTAAACCATCAGCAGACACACAACGTCAAGCGGAAGCAGAACAAGAGAATTCTACCGAAAAAGCAAAATCCATCCTGTATGAATTTGGACGCACCTTCGTTACCTTCTTCCAAAAGCCAGGTGTATGGTTGGCTATCATCTTTATGCTTCTGTATCGTTTGCCAGAGGCATTCTTGATTAAGATGATCAATCCATTCCTCGTGGCTAATCGCGAATTGGGCGGTCTGGCAATGACCACCGACCAAGTAGGTTTGGCATACGGAACGATTGGTATCATCTTCCTCACCATTGGTGGTATCTTGGGCGGCATGTACGCATCCAAAGTGGGATTGCGCAAGTCTATGTGGATTATGGCGACATTTATGACGCTGCCATGCTTGAGTTTTGTATATCTGGGGGTCTTCCAACCAGAAAACATCGTGGCCATCACCACCGCCATTGCAGTAGAGCAATTTGGTTACGGCTTTGGTTTCACCGCGTATATGCTGTATATGATTTATGTTTCTGAAGGCGAATACAAGACCGCACACTACTCATTCTGCACAGCATTCATGGGACTGAGCATGATGATTCCTGGTCTATTTGCGGGATATATTCAAGAGGCATTAGGATACAAAGATTTCTTCTGGATGGTCATCGCATGCTGCGTTGCAACGATTGCGGTAACATTCTTTGCATATCATAAAGTAGATCCTGCTTACGGTAAAAAATAATTTATATAATGCAAATTAAACGTATCATACCGAACTCACTGACCTGCGCAAATCTTTTGTGCGGGTCAGTGTCTGTTTTTATGGCAACGCAGGAGCAATTTCTCTGGGCGTTCGCCTTCATCATTGCAGGGGCTATCTTCGATTTCTTTGACGGTGCCTCTGCTCGCTGGTTGAAAGTACCCTCTCCATTGGGCGTACAACTCGATTCATTGGCAGATGACATCACCTTTGGTCTGGCCCCTGCTATGGCACTCATGTGCTATCTCAAACCCATCATTGGTTGGTGGGCACTCATCGCCTTGCTGATTGCGGCATTCTCGGCTTTACGACTGGCTAAATTCAATATCGATGAACGCCAAACGACCTCTTTCATCGGATTGGCTACCCCACCTAACGCTATTTTTTGGGCTTCACTCGTATGCTTTCTCCATAGCATCACATTGCCCACTTGGACTGCATGGCTACTATTGGCTATCAGTCTCTTGAGCTGCTACCTACTCGTTAGTGAGATTCCATTCTTTAGTTTGAAATCGGCAGGGAAAGACAAAAAAAGCATGGTCATTTTTGCATTGGGTTGTTGCCTTATTTTGGGAACTTGCTGCACAATAGCTTTCATCGAACACCAACTATCTATAGCTGCTTTGGGTGGAGCGGTGTGTGTCTTGTGGTATATCCTATACAACGGAATTATCTCCATCTCTCGAAAATGAACAAACGAGTATCCCTTCTCACCCTACTACTCTGCCTCGTTATTCTAACCATACAAGCAGAAGTGATGCCTGCTGGCTATTACAATGCCATTCAGGGAAAAGCTGATGCCGAACTCAAAAAAGCACTCTTCCAAATCATCAAGGGTGGCGAACGCTACGTGTATGGCACCAACGAATACCATACTACCACCAAAGTGCAAAACGGAGATACGCTATGGCGTAAAGGCGACTTAGAAGCGTATGGCACGTGGCATGGATTTCGGAGTAGTGACCAGTTGTCCGATGGCACCATTTGGGACATGTACTCCACAACCAAACGATACTTTCCTATCAACGACGGTAGTGCGGCGGGAATGGATATTGAGCACAGTTTGCCTAAATCATGGTGGGGAGGCAACGAGAACGATGCATACAAAGACCTCTATCATCTCAATCCAGCAGACCGCGTAGCAAACAACAATAAGTCCAACTACCCTCCCGGTTTCCTCAAAGACTCCAACAAAGTAAACAACGGCGTTTTCTTTATGGGAAAAGACAAAGATTGGAACGACTATGCGTTCAGCGTGATTGATGAATACAAAGGCGATTTCGCACGCGCATACTTCTATATAGCCACCGCGTACCATGATATGAAATGGAATGATAGTTATGCCCAATATGTTACCAACAACTCCTATTTGACCTTTACGCCTTATCTCATCGAGGTGCTTCTACGATGGCACCGCATAGATCCTGTTAGCGAAAAGGAGATTCATCGTTTGGATGCCATATCCAGCATTCAGCACAACCGAAATCCCTTTATTGAATATCCAGAATTGGTAGAATATATATGGGGCGACATGAAGGGCAATCAAGTGGACCTCGCCCAACTTGTTCGTACCACATCTTCAGACTATCACATACCAACCGACCAAATCAACCCTATGGCATATCCAGCTACGGAGGTTACAGCCAACTCGTTCGTAGCTCATTGGAAAAATCAATCTAAGAGTTTCTACAAACTGGAGGTGTTCACCGTCCAAGAGTCAGGAAACAATGACACCCTTGTATCTATGCCAGGATTCAAGAATGACCTGGTTAAA
>CALZHO010000266.1 GCA_945787425.1 uncultured Bacteroidales bacterium | reverse complement strand
GAAGCAAAGGCAGTATCTTAGGCGATAAGACACGCATGAACCACCTTTCAGTTGAGGCAAACGCTTTCATACGTCCCAGCCCTTCGGCTGGCAGCTTAGGAGGCGTTGCGCGCAAGACACGCGAGACCATCGTACTATGCGAAGCCGCGGGATTCGACACGATTATCGTGGAGACAGTCGGCGTAGGACAATCCGAAACGGCAGCACATTCTATGGTGGACTTCTTCCTCTTGCTACAAGTCACAGGGACAGGCGATGAACTGCAAGGTATCAAACGTGGTATTATGGAGATGGCTGACGGAATTGCTATTAACAAATGCGACGGCAATAATGTGGAACGCGCCGAGGCTGCCAGAGTCAGTTTCAAGAATGCGTTAGCACTTTTCCCTCCCACCGAATCAGGTTGGAAGCCCTATGCTGAAACATGCTCTGCCATCGAGGGAAATGGCATTCGACGGGTGTGGAAGATGGTAGAAGACTATATCAGTTTCACACGCGAGAACGGCTATTTAGACCACTTGCGTACACAGCAAGCCAAATACTGGATGTATGAGACGATCAACCAAAACCTATTGGATAGCTTCTATAAATCCGAGGCGATGGAATCGCTGATTGCACAAACCGAACAACGCGTATTGAACAACGAAATGAGCAGTTTTACTGCTGCATACGACCTTTTGAAGCAATATGGCAACAACAAGCAATAAACGCAAATCAACTACGGCTGTCCCAAAAGTGGGAGCAAACGAGATGGGCAAACTGCCGCCACAAGCACCTGAATTAGAAGAATCGGTATTAGGCGCATTGATGATTGAGAAAGATGCCTATGACACCTTTGAGATCAAAGGAATGGCTCCTGTATTCGACCTGAATCTTTCTATGCTGATAGCAATGCTTGTATTTTCGAAGCCATCCGTGCATTAGCAGCTAAGGATGCACCTATCGATTTGCTTTCGGTAGTAGAGCAATTGAAATCACAGGGGGACTTGGAAAAGGCAGGTGGTGTGGTGCGACTGAGCGAACTCACACGCCGTGTAGCTTCGGCTGCACACTTGCGCTACCACGCGCAGATCGTAGCACAGAAAGCCACTGCGCGCGATCTCATCTCCGTGGCATGCCAGATAGAGGAGAAGGGATACGATGAAACGCAAGACGTGGATGTGCTGCTCCATGAGGCAGAAGGCCATATCTTCGAGATTTCGCAACGCGCACAAAAACGCGATGTCACACAGATTGACCCTGTGATTGAAGAGGCATTCGAACGTATGCGCAAAGCAGCGAAGAACGAGGGTAATATATCGGGTGTGCCAAGTGGTATTACCGAATTGGATAAGATCACTTCGGGTTGGCAGAAATCCGACCTTATTATTATCGCTGCGCGTCCTGCTATGGGTAAGACCGCTTTTGTGTTGTCTATGGCGAAGAATATCGCCGTCAATTTCAAGCGCCCAGTGGCTATTTTCTCGTTGGAGATGTCCAATGTGCAGTTGGTTAACCGTCTTATCATGAATGTCTGCGAGATTGAGGGTGACAAGATTAAGAACGGACGCCTCACCCATCAGGAGTGGAACAAGATGGAGACCAAGATCAACGAACTCATGGGTGCGCCTATCTATATTGATGACACCCCAGGTCTGAGTATCTTTGAGTTACAGAGCAAGGCGCGTAAACTCGTGCGCGAGAAGAAGGTGGAACTCATCATCATCGACTACCTCCAGCTCATGAATGCCAATGGTGCTAATTTCGGTAGCCGCGAGCAAGAGGTGAGTATCATCTCACGCCGTCTGAAGTGGATTGCCAAGGAGTTGGATATCCCTGTTATTGCGTTGAGCCAGTTGAACCGTAACGTGGAGAAACGCGACAGCAGCAATAGCAATGTAGAGGGCAAGAAACCACAATTGTCCGACCTGCGCGAATCGGGTGCGATTGAGCAAGATGCGGATATGGTATGCTTCATCCACCGACCCGAGTACTATCGTATTTATAATGATGACAAGACGGGCAAGGATCTCCGTGGTTTGGGTCAGATCATCGTGGCGAAACACCGTAATGGTGCCACGGATGAGGTCTGGATGCGTTTTGTGGGCAAGTATGCCAAGTTCCAAAACGAGAACGAGGGCTTCGAGGATAATATCTACAACACTCCTACTCCACAACCTACCACCACATTCCAAAGCCGCATGAACACCTCCGACGCACACGGCGCCCAACTCGATGACGATATTGCACCGTTTTAAGTTGATAATAGCAAAAAACTCCGTCAGTGTATCATACTGACGGAATTTTTTTTGTTATGTACATACGCAGTATGACATATAGCACGCTCAAGATAATGGCCGCCCACAGCGCAATCGTACAACGTTTGTAGAACGGTGGCACATACCGCTCGGGCGGGTGCTCGATGACTTGCGTGATACTGTCGGTCTTGACTACTGTGTCATGCACGATGCGAGTGCGCCAGCGGTCACGCCATTCCACCCGCGTGAGGTACACCGTGTCACCTCGCATCC
>CALZHO010000265.1 GCA_945787425.1 uncultured Bacteroidales bacterium | reverse complement strand
CCCCAACATGCACTTCCGCGACCCAATCATGTACCGTATCATCACCACTCACCCTCACCACCGCACGGGTCGCACATGGAACGTTTATCCTATGTACGACTTCGCGCACGGTCAGTCCGACTATTTCGAGGGCGTGACACACTCTATCTGTACGCTGGAGTTCGTGGTACACCGTCCACTCTACGACTACTATATCGACCAATTCGTTACTGGCGACTATCGCCCACGCCAATATGAGTTCAACCGCCTCAATATCACCTACACCGTGATGTCCAAACGCAAGATGCTCCAATTGGTGAAAGAGGGATTGGTAAGCGGTTGGGACGACCCACGTATGCCTACCGTTTGCGGTCTTCGTCGTCGTGGTTACACTCCAGAAGCCATCCGCGCATTTATCGATAAAATCGGTTATACTAAGGTAGAAGGTATGATTGACCTTGGCTTGCTTGAACATACCGTGCGTGAGACACTCAAAGAGACTGCTCCACGCGTATGCGCAATCTTCGACCCTGTCAAGTTGGTGATTACCAATTACAAAGCACCCCAAAGTGCCACGAGCACTTTCGGGGACCCCGCTGCGAGCGAAGGCGAGACTATCGTAGCAGAGAATATCGATGGACACCCAGAATTGGGTACCCGTGAGATGAAGTTCGCTAAGGAGCTCTACATCGAGCGTGGTGACTTCCAAGAGGAAGGCGATAAGAAGTTCTTCCGCCTCAGCCCTGGTGGTCGCGAAGTACGCCTCAAAGCGGCATATATCATCCAAGCCACAGGCTGCGAGAAGGATGCAGAGGGCAATATCACTACCGTATATGCTACCTACGACCCAGACTCTAAGTCGGGTACCGAGGGCGGCAATCGCAAGACCAAATCTACCATCAACTGGGTAGAATGCAAATCTTGCCTTGATGCCGAGGTTCGCCTATACGACCGCCTTTTTGCGTGCGAGAACCCATCCGCAGAGGAAGGCGACTTCCGCGACTTACTCAACCCTGATAGTTTGAAGGTAACCACCTGCAAGATTGAGGGTGCAATGAAAGCCGAGATGCATGCACCAGAGGTAGTGAACGGTATTGCTAAGTGCAACAACTACCAGTTCCTCAAGCATGGCTATTTCGTAGTGGACCCAGACACCACCGCTGAGAAACTCGTCTTCAACCGCACCGCTTCGCTGAAAGATAACTGGCAGAAGTAATGCAAATCCGCACGCAAAACGGCAAACAATGTGTTCTCTGTGCGTGGAGGCGGCGATATGTCCGCCTCACGCCAGAGGAACTAGTGCGGCAAACCACCTTACAACTCCTTGTAGATGATTTCGGCTATCCGCACAACCTTATTGCCGTAGAAGTGCCCATAGAGGTGGCAGGCGTACAGAAGCGTTGCGATGCCATTGTTTATAACCGACAGATGCAACCGCTCATGCTCATTGAGTTCAAAGCCCCATCGGTGCATCTCACCCAAGAGGTCTTTGACCAAGCAGCCATCTACAACCGCACTCTGCATGTGCCCCTGTTCATGCTCTGCAACGGACGCGAGAGCATAGTGGCGCAAGTGCAACCGAATCAATACCAATTCATTGGGCATATACCTGCATACGAAACACTAATAACCTAAATCAGGTACTGAAAATTCCTTACGATTTGCTACTTATGTTTTGCAATCCACCAAGTTATGGTGGAAATATTTTGTTATGTCAAAAAAAAGTAGTACCTTTGTCGCCGAAAGGCGACGATGCCCGATAGGGCGGACGTCGTCGAGAGAGTTGAAAGAGTTTTAGGCGCTTGCAAGCAAGTTGTTTTAATCGCACATGCGGCGCTGTTTGAAAGGTTAGATAGTATTGACTAATATCACCCTTAAAACCCTTAAAACTCTTAAAACCCTTAAAACTGTTAAAACAATTATAACTTTTTAAACAATAAATCATTTTACAACTATGGTAAGTTACAAAGAACTTGGCTTGGTGAACACCAAAGAGATGTTTGCTAAAGCAATCAAAGGCGGATACGCTATTCCTGCCTTCAACTTCAACAACATGGAGCAACTCCAAGCTATCATCAAAGCTGCTGCTGAGACCATGAGCCCAGTTATCCTCCAAGTATCTAAAGGTGCGCGTAACTACGCTAACCAAACCCTCCTCCGCTACATGGCACAAGGTGCTGTAGAGTACGCAAAAGAGTTGGGTTGGGAGAAACCACAAATCTGCTTGCACCTCGACCACGGAGATAGCTTCGAGACTTGCAAGAGCTGCGTGGACTTCGGTTTCTCAAGCGTGATGATTGACGGTAGCCACCTCCCATACGAAGAGAACATCGCATTGACCAAGAAGGTTGTTGAGTACGCTCACGCACATGACGTAACCGTAGAGGCAGAGCTCGGCGTGTTGGCAGGTGTTGAGGATGAGGTATCTGCTGCAGAGAGCCACTATACCAAACCAGAGGAGGTAGTAGATTTCGCTACTCGCACAGGTTGCGACTCACTCGCTATCTCTATCGGTACTAGCCACGGTGCATA
>CALZHO010000264.1 GCA_945787425.1 uncultured Bacteroidales bacterium | reverse complement strand
ATTGCTAAAGCAAAGATAAATCCAATCCATATACCAGAAGCACCCATGCCTAATGGGAAAGCGCAGACCAATCCCACCGAAAGACCAATCAATATATACGAGACAAAAGCAATCATCATGGGCACCTTGACATCTGTAATTCCGCGCAACATGGCTGCGCCTACCGCCTGCAAACCGTCGGCATACTGGAATAGACCTGCCAACACAATCAGTTGCGATGCAATAGCGATAACCTCTGTGTCCTCTGTGAAAAGCATTGGGATATAATTACGCAAACTGATCATTAGTGCGGCGCCAATCGTATTCATCAACAACACCAAATGCACACTGGCATTGCTTGCCATACGCACACCATGGATATTGCCCTCACCCAGCTGGTGCGAAACGCGAATGGTCGTCGCCGAACCAATACCCATCGCCAACATGAAGGTCATATCCGCAATCTGATTCGCCACTTGATGCGCTGCCAACGCCTCCTTGCTAATCCAACCAATAATCACAAAAGAAGCCGTGAAAAGGAAGGTCTCCAACAATGTCTGACCGCCGATAGGGAAACCAATCTTAGCCAGTTCATGGATACGCTGCCAAGAGAATCGTTCCCATGTCATACGCAGGTACTGCTTCCACTCCTTGTGAAAAGCCATGACCGCCCAAAAACACAAAGGCATGCCTATACGCGAAATCAACGAACCAAAACCCGCACCTGTGGCACCCATCGGCTCAAAACCCCAATTGCCATAGATAAACACCCAGTTGAGAAGGATATTCAGTCCGTTCATGAGCAGCGTGATGACCATAGCCACCATGGTATTACCTAACCCCTCCAAGAACTGCTTGAAGAAAGAGAAGAACAAGAAGGGTACCAACGAAATGACAATTAATATATAGTACGGGCGCGCGACCTCTACAACTGCTGGGTCCTGACCAAAATGGTCTAAGAAAGGAATACACCCTCCTAACAGTAGCAGCATCAGTGCACTCAGCAAGACGGTAAAAAGCATACCGTTTTGAAACAATGATGCTATATTTCGACGAACTATGCTTTCGTTTTCACTTCCCTGCTTCATCTCACCCACCTGAATACCCACAAGCGGAGTGATTCCCATAAGTGCGCCCATGGCAAAGACCATGACGGTGAAGAAAATAGCATTGGAGAAACTGACCGCCGCCAAGTCCACCGTGGCATAATGCCCAACCATGATGGAGTCAAAGAAACCAACCAGCGATGCTCCCAACTGAGTGAGCATCACAGGAAGCGCAACACGAAGGTTGCGCTTGTAGTAGGGTAGGTATTCGCGAAAAGAGTACATCGTTATCCCACTTGGCTGCCGTTGCGGACTGGAGCTGTGACTGTGGTCACAACTAACTTGCCGTCTGCATCCACTGCTGAGAGAATCATACCTTGCGACTCAATACCCATCATCTTGCGAGGTGGGAAATTGGCAATAAATAGTACTTGCTTACCCACTAATACAGATGGATCAGGATAACTTTGTGCAATACCGGACAGAATCGTGCGTCCACCCATACCATCGTCCAAACGGAACTGCAACAGTCGGTCGGACTTCTTTACTGGTTGGCAATCAAGGACAGTAGCCACGCGGATGTCCATCTTACCAAACTCGTCGATATTGGTATTCTCTTTAATGTCAGCAGGGCGCCAGTTTTTGAGCGCCTCTTGCTTCTCCGCTTCCTCATTGGCTGCTTTGATGGATGCCAAACGGTCCAATTGCGCTTGGATAGTAGCGTCCTCAATCTTCTCGAAAAGCAGAGTTACTTCACCCAATTCTTGACCTTCTTTCAGCAGGTTGATATTGCCGAGTTCTTCCCATTGGAGCTCAGTCATAGAGAGCATTTGGCGGAGCTTAGCCGAAGAGAATGGCAAGAATGGCTCAAACGCAATGCTCAGGTTAGCAGCGATTTGGAGAGCCAGATGCAGGATCGTAGCAGTGCGTTCCATATCGGTCTTAGCCACCTTCCATGGCTCGGTGTCTGCGAGATACTTGTTACCAATGCGAGCGAGGTTCATTGCCTCTTTTTGTGCATCGCGGAAGCGGAAGTCACCCAGCAGTTTCTCTACCTCTGCTTTCACATTTTGGAACTCTGCAATAGTAGCTTGGTCATACTCGGTGAACTCACCCGCCGCAGGCACTTTCCCGTCGAAATACTTCTTGGTGAGTACAAGGGCGCGGTTGACGAAGTTACCGTAGATAGCTACGAGTTCATTGTTATTGCGGGCTTGGAAGTCTGCCCAAGTGAAGTCATTATCTTTGGTCTCAGGCGCGTTGGCTGTCAGCACATAACGCAATACATCTTGCTTGCCTGGGAAGTCTACGAGGTACTCATTGAGCCATACTGCCCAATTGCGTGAGGTAGAAATCTTGTCGCCTTCGAGGTTAAGAAACTCGTTAGAAGGCACATTATCAGGCACGATATAGCTCCCCTCTGCTTTTAACATGGTTGGGAAGACGATGCAGTGGAAGACGATGTTGTCCTTGCCAATGAAGTGAATGAGGCGGG
>CALZHO010000263.1 GCA_945787425.1 uncultured Bacteroidales bacterium | reverse complement strand
TGGCTCCTGCTAAAATCTCTTCTATGACCGTTAATGAGGAGGAGAAGAAAGTGGATGTATATCTGCAACCAGACGAGGTGTCACTCGCAATCGGTAAGGGCGGATACAACATTAAGTTGGCAAGCATGCTCACGGGCTACCAAATCGATGTATATCGTGAGATGGATGAGGCAGACAACGAGGATATTTACTTGGATGAGTTTAACGACGAAATCGATCAATGGGTATTGGATGCATTCAAAGCCATTGGTTTGGATACCGCTAAGGCAGTTCTGGGAGTAGAGAAAGCCGAACTCGTCAAGCGCGTCGACCTTGAGGAAGAAACCATTGACGAAGTTCTCTCTATCTTGGCATCTGAGTTTGAAGAATAATTAAGTATAAATAATAAAACCCCTCCCGGAATGGAGGGCCTCCTCGCTCTAAAATCCACGAAGTCCCCTGACAGGCGGGAAACCGTTCCATGGCGGCGAAGCCGCTTACTAACGAGAGCCTCGTGGGCTCGAGTTAAGAGGAGGAATGGCGGTCGCTTTAATTCGCATGGCGAATTTTGTGCGACAAGCCAATTCCGACGATATGGCTATTAAACTTATCAAAGCTTGTAAAGAATTAAACATCGGCATGTCCACCGCCGTGGAATTCTGTAAAAAGCAGGGTAAGGAAATCGCTACGGATCCGAATACCCGTATCGATGACGACTTGTACCTTTTGCTTGCTAAAGAATTTAACAAGGACATGGCCTTGAAGATGGAAGCAGAACGTCAGGCGCAAGCTCGTCAAGAGCAGGGTATCCCTAAATCCGTAGCTATAGATGAGCCAAAGAAGCCAGAGCATATTCCTACCGAGGTGCCCAAGCCCAAGGTAGTTGGCTCTATTGACCTTGATGCTGATAAAAAACGCAAGGCAGAGGAGGAAGCTGCTCGCAAAGCCGCTGAAGAGGCAAAAAAAGCGGAGGAGGTACGCATCGCTGCTCAGAAAGAAGCTGCTGCTAAGGCCAAAGCCGAGGCGGATGCCAAAGCAAAAGCAGAAGCCGAGGCTAAGAAAGCTGCGGAAGCTGCTAAAGCAGCAAAAGCTGAAGAGAAGGTAGAGGAACCTGTGCAAGAAGAAAAAGAGGAAGAAGAGGAAGAAGAAATCTTCCGCTTGGCTAAACCTGTGCTCAAAAATGCACCTAAGGTGTTGGGTAAGATTGACTTGAGCAGTATCAACCAAGCTACTCATCCTACCAAGAAAACCAAAGAGGAGAAGCGCAAAGAGCGCGAGGCACGTGAGCAACAACGTAAAGCCAATAAACCTGCTGCCAACAACGGTGGCAATGGCGCAAATGCCTCTAAAGACGGCGAGAAACGCAAACGCGAACGCATCAAACAAAATAAGGTGGACGTAAATGATGTGCGCAATCAAAAACCTCAAAAGAAGAACAACAAAGCCAAGGGCTTCAAAGTGGAGGTTGATGACGAGGAGGTACAACGCCAAATCAAGGAGACTATCCAACGTCTCCAAAGCAACAAGGGTAAGAGTACTACTAGCAAGCACAAACGCGAGCGTCGCGAGTTAGAGCGCGAGAAGATGGCGCAAGAGCGCGCTGCGGAGCAAGAGCAAAGCAAGGTGCTCAAACTCACCGAGTTTGTGACCGCCAACGACCTCGCTGTGATGATGAACGTGCCTGTGACCAAGGTCATCGGTACCTGTATGATGCTTGGCGTCATGGTTAGTATCAACCAACGTTTGGATGCAGAAACCATCAACCTCGTAGCCGAGGAGTTTGGTTTCTCCACTGAGTTCGTTTCTGCCGAAGTGGTTGAGGAAATCAATGCCGACGAGGTTATCAACGAAGAGGATATCACCGAACGCTGCCCAATCGTAACCGTCATGGGTCACGTAGACCACGGTAAGACATCGCTCCTCGATCATATCCGTAATGCCAACGTGATTGCTGGCGAGGCAGGTGGTATTACCCAGCACATCGGTGCGTACAACGTGAAACTGAAGAATGGTCAGCACATCACGTTCCTCGATACTCCTGGTCACGAGGCGTTTACCGCCATGCGTGCCCGCGGTGCGAAAGTCACGGATATTGCGATTATCATCGTGGCTGCTGACGATGCGGTCATGCCACAGACTATCGAGGCTATCAACCACGCGCAAGCAGCTGGTGTGCCAATGATTTTCGCTATTAACAAGTGCGATAAACCAAGTGCTAACCCAGATAAGATCAAGGAGCAACTCTCCAACATGAATATCCTCGTAGAGGATTGGGGAGGTCCTTACCAATGCCAACAAATCTCTGCCAAGAAAGGTGATGGTGTCTACGAACTCCTCGAGAAGGTGCTTCTCGAAGCCGAAATGCTCGAACTAAAGGCCAACCCAAACCGCCGTGCCAAGGGCTCTATCATCGAGTCTTCGCTCGACAAGGGTCGTGGCTATGTGGCTACTGTGCTTGTGCAGGATGGTACGCTCCATCATGGTGATGTTGTCCTCGCAGGTATCTATCATGGTAAGATCAAAGCCATGTTCAACGAGCGCGGA
>CALZHO010000262.1 GCA_945787425.1 uncultured Bacteroidales bacterium | reverse complement strand
GAAGAACCAATCAGCCTTGGTACCATAAGGATGATTGCCTGTACATATTACCACTGCGTCGGCTTCACGTGCCAGACGTTCTGCCTCACCCATACGGTTGTCTTTCACGTAGCTCACTTCAAATCCCTGTTGTGCTCCCAGTTCGCGAAGTGCTTTCAAGACAGTTACTTCATAGGGAGGTGTGCCACTATACCAGTCGTAGATAATCTCGTCGGCATAAGGTCCGACAACAGCCACCTTTTTCACTTTCTTACTATCGAGCGGCAGGAGTCCGTTGTTTTTCAGGAGTACTACCGACTTGTTGGTCACCTCTCGCACAGCATTCCGTGCCTCTTCGGTCATAAAGGGCGGTGTGGCGGTTGTATCTGTTCCCATGGTTGCATACGGGTTGGGCGAATTCTTTCCGTCGAGCAGTCCAAGGCGGAGCATCACGCGCACATTACCCCGAATAGCCACTTCGATATCTTGTTCAGTAACCATTCCCTTGGCAAGCGCCTCGCGGATTTCATCCTGATAGCGGTCGAGAATCTGTCCCAACTGGTTTTTCACCACGGCAGCTGCGGCTTCTGTCTTAGTAGCAAATGCCTTATGGGCGGTCGATAGCATACCCATCGCACCACCATCGGTGCAGATAATGCCATCATTCCCCCACTCTTTGCGAACGATACTTTGCAGACAGGGGTGTATGGCCATAGGTGTTCCATTCCAAGAATTATAGGCTGCCATCATGGCACGTGACCCTCCCTGCGTGATTCCTTTATAGAAAGGATAGGAATAATACTCGCGAAACAATCGGTCGTCGAAATTGCTGGAGGTAGAATCGCGACCATTACTATTGGCAAGGAAATGTTTCATCAGCGCGGCTGCTTTCCAATAGCGAGGATGATTGCCTTGCAGTCCGCGCACCATAGCCACGGTGAGCTGTCCGGTTAGGTACGGATCTTCACCATAACTTTCCTCGGTACGTCCCCAACGGGGATCGCGTGCCAAATCGGCATTGGGCGCATAGATGACAAGTCCCTTGCGGCGGGCATTGGGTTGATGAATATAATAGCGGGCCTCGGCAGCCATCTGCTCACCTACCATGCGCACAGCCTCACGATCCCACGTTTCTCCTAATCCATATGCCTGTGGAAAGATGGAAGTCGGTAGTGGATTGGGGCGCTTTTCACCATTCACCTCAATCATTCCGTTATTGTTTGCAGGTCCACCCAAAGCCACCCCATGAAGTCCTTCATAGCAACTGATAGCCGGAATGCCCAAACGTGGTACCCCCATCTGTGTGGAGAGAAGAGAAATCTTCTCGTCGAGTGTCAACTGACCGATAAAGAGATTGATACGCTGGTCATCCTTCAATCGAGTGTTCTGAAAATCGAATGGCTGTGCAACTACCGAGAGTTGTGCCATAAACATTAGTATCGAAAGCAGCTTCTTCATACTTTAATATTTTAGGTTTTAGATTGCAAAAATACGATTTTTTTGCGAGAATGTTCTAACATTACCCCCAAAAAAGATTATTTGCAAAGCAAAAAAAACATTCGGGATGTATTCGGGATGCATTCGGGATGCAGCCATCCCTGTTTCTTGCGCTTTTCCGCAAGGTCTGTAAATCCCAAGCAACTCCCAAGCAACTCCCAACTAACTCCCATAAACTTACGCACAATGTAAGCCCCATCACGTTCGAATAAACAAAATATAACACGTTTTATTTTGTATTTCGCTCGATTTGCACTACCTTTGTAACCCTGTACTTAGGTAGGCTGCATCTCGGAAATAAAAAGAAAAAATCGTTTTTCTTTTGTATTTCGCTTGATTTGCACTACCTTTGTAACCTTGTACTTAGGTAGGCTGCATCTCGGAAATAAAAAGAAAAAATCGTTTTTCTTTTGTATTTCGCTCGATTTGCACTACCTTTGCACGCATAATTTTTGAAAAGAAGTAAAAGCATTATGGCACAAGAAGATGTATTTAAGAAAATCGTAAGCCACTGTAAAGAATATGGTTTCGTATTTCCAAGCAGCGATATTTACGATGGATTGGGAGCCGTTTACGACTACGGACAGAACGGTGTAGAGTTGAAAAACAATATCAAAGAATACTGGTGGAAATCAATGGTACTGCTCCACGAAAACATTGTCGGTATCGATTCTGCCATCTTCATGCACCCCACAATTTGGAAAGCCTCTGGACACGTTGACGCATTCAACGACCCCCTCATCGACAACCGCGACTCAAAAAAGCGCTATCGTGCCGATGTGCTGATTGAAGACCAGATTGCAAAATACGATGAGAAGGTGCAGAAGGAAGTGGCAAAAGCACGCAAACGCTTCGGAGAAGCATTTGACGAAGCCAAATTCCTCGAAACCAACGAACGAGTAAAAGAGCATATTGCCAAGCGCGACGCACTACATGAGCGCTACGCTAAAGCCATGCAAGGACCAGACCTCGCAGAACTGAAGCAGATCATCCTTGACGAAGAAATCGTTTGCCCCATCAGCGGCACACGCAACTGGACGGACGTGCGCCAGTT
>CALZHO010000261.1 GCA_945787425.1 uncultured Bacteroidales bacterium | reverse complement strand
TTTTTAGGTAAGGTATAAGAGAGGGAAAAGAGAGGGCAATCTTAATAAAACGCACATTTTTCTATCTTCAGAACGTTATCTTAAAGTATTGCAAGTGTTCTTTGTAATAATCTTGTGCGGTAAGACAAGTATCTGTCAAGAATCCTTTGATATGATCCCAATTTTGGATACCTCTATAATAATATAGGCACAAGTCCTCTGTGATAATAAATGGTACTATATTATTCTGCAAACATTGCCAAAACATCAGCAAACGACCGATACGCCCATTCCCATCTTGAAAAGGGTGGATGCGTTCAAATTGTACATGAAAGTTCAAAACATCATCTAAACTTACTTGTTTCAGCTGATTATATTCCGCAAGCAATTGCTTCATTTCTTTGTGTACTTCCTTTGGATCTGTAGTCCCCTCTCCGCCAACTTCGTTAGCGAGTTTCTTGTAATCTCCAACTGCAAACCATTCTTTTTGACTATCTGATGTATTGGTCTTCAATAGTTGATGCAGATGTTTGATGTGTGTTTCTGTCAGTTTATCAGTGGCATGGTCAATCGCATAGTCAATGCAACGAAAGTGGTTGACCGTTTCCATGATATCGTCTATGCGAGTATTTTCTGTTGTGACGCCCAATGTGTTCGTTTCAAAGATATATCGCGTTTGTTCTTTAGTCAATCTACTACCTTCTATATGATTGGAATTGTAAGTTAGGTCAATTTGTGTGCGATGATAGATGCCTCCTTTTAAGCGGCTACTCTTTTCTATACGGAGTTGTTGCAGTAGGGGAGAGAATTTTTTTTTGCCTTTTTGGGGCAATGTGGCATCCGCAGGAATATTCCATGTTTTTCCTACTAATATGGCTCCTTCTATTTTACCAGAGGAGCAATAATTTCGAGCGGTACGTTCGCTTATGCCATACTGTGCTGCATATTGTGAAACGGATATATAACTCATTATCGGCAAGTTTTTTATCAAAATCTGCTGCAAAGGTAGTATTTTTTGCCGACATCGGCAAGTTTTTGGTGTAAAAAATGCATTTTGTATATTCAATTCGTTGATTGCTATCTACAAATCACCTGATAACAATCCATCTCGGTTGGTTGTTTTTATCCTCTTTTGTATAAAGCAAAAGGGTGGGGTCTTCTGTTGTCTTGATTTGGACGCCAATCAAGTCTGCCCATTTTTGTGCTTTCTTGGCTGTTCTGCGATGGCGTTGGATACTGTGGGTGTCTTTCTCCCAACGGCGTTGTTTGGCTTTCTTGATTTTAGGCTCTTGAGTGAAGCCCAACTCCATGGCTAATTGTAGTTCCTCTTTGGATGCAAACTCCAATGCCTCGTGGCTCTGGCGTCTGCATGCCTCTAAGAACTGATCCCATTCGCTATCCGTCTTATCCACCACCGCTTGTGACCATTGTACGTCGTTAGGCAAGTTCATCGCTTTGTTCCAAACACGCTTATTAATCGGTTCTTCGGATATATAATAGGGTTCCTGCGCATTGACATACACCAGTTTGATGCGCACATTCTTGATTTTGATTTTCTTAACCAATTCATGTTCCTCTTTGACCTGGAGAGTGGGCTCGTTAGGAAGCGTCAATGCAAGACGCATTCCGCAATAGCTGGTCGCTTCCGTAGGAACAGCCATATATCGATGGGAGAGATAACTATTATCTTGGCAGTTACTATAGCTGCTGCCTCGTATGATCTTTTCTTTGCCTGTAGTGGGACCCTGTGGATTGGGTACGGTACCAAAATGATAGGGGGCATACCAATCTGAGCACCATTCGCTGACATTGCCCGTCATATCGTACAGGCCTACCTCGTTGGGTTGCTTCTTCCCGACCTCGTGGGTGCGAAAACCTGCATTACTCAATCCCCAGCTGACGTTCTCTACGATATTGCCACCTGCAAAACGAAAACCTTTGCTCCGATTGCCTCCTCGTGCCGCATACTCCCATTCCGCTTCGGTGGGCAATCGAAATGGCATACCAGTAATGCTGTCCAATCTGCGGACAAACGCTTGGCAATCATTCCAACTGATATAGCTAATGGGGAAATGAGGGAGATACAATTCTTCGAAGAACTCCCACTCTGGCATGACGGCTTTCCACAATGCTTGTGTCACTTCGGTCGATGCGATATAATAAGCGTCCAAAGCTACGGTATGCGTAGGGAGATCGGTAGAAATACGCTCGCGATGCTGCTCGCGTGTACCGCCCATGACAAATACACCGCCTTCTACTCTCTGCATATCAAAGGGAACGCCGTTCACATCAAAGTGAAGGAGTTGTAGCGAGTCAGGAATAGTTGGTTTGGGCTTGGCGTATAAGGGTGCTATGCTCCCCAACCATAGTACTATATATAATAAGGTGTATTTGTGCATAGGTGCTTAGAGGGTGAAAGCAGGATGACCATTGGAGAAAGTCAATGTAGTGCTTTCAGTTTTCGATTAAAGCGAATATGGAAACAGATAGCAGCGATAGCTAAAGCAAAGATAAATCCAATCCATATACCAGAAGCACCCATGCCTAATGGG
>CALZHO010000260.1 GCA_945787425.1 uncultured Bacteroidales bacterium | reverse complement strand
TGCCGCTGCAAGCAAATCGATTGTTGTATTACCCACTGCTCCTTGTACCTCTACAGTGTAAGGGTGCGCCGCGTCACAGAGCACTGAATCCAGACGAATAGCGATAGGAGCCGAAGCTATCAAACGCACTTCTAACTCGGTGGTGATATCACCCAACGAAGCACGCAGAGTGCCACCGTTCTCGCCAGACGCCAAGAAACGACCATCTTCGAGAATCTCACCCAAAGCAGGGTCACAAGAGAGAATAACATCCTGCACATCCGTATCAATCATCACACCATATTTATTGTAACCCAAGAACTTAGGCAACGCTACACCATAACGAGGCAATGAGTAAATAGGCATATAAGGTGCTATAGATGCGATGGTATTGTCCACCTCTGGTACGTTAGCCACTGCAAACATACCATTACCGCAAGCGCGTTCACTACCGTCAGAACCATTATTCATCTGACCCAAATTACGTACGTAGAGGCAGGAGCTACCGCCACCGTCCCAGTTCACAGCATTGTATGCGCCATAGTGCTGAAGCATCTCACCCAGCACCTTGGTGGTACAACCCGCACTTTTCACACTACGTCCGTCCACAACCAGAAAATACTGAATGGTGCCATCCTCTGATGTACCAAAGGCGGTACGTGGGTGAACCTCGTTCCAGAAATTGCTTTGCTCCACTTGACCATTATTCACAATCAGCGCATACGTGTCGCCACCTATACATTGGGCAACATCCACTTCTTCGCCATCAAACTTGAGCGACATATTCACAGTTACTTCATCACCTATATTGAGTGCATCCAATGCAGCAGCCATAGTACCATGACCAGAAAGAACTACCTTGTCTGCGGGAATAGCCATAGAACCCATATTTTGCTGTTTGTCGGTAATTTTCAGTTTCACAGAGCCCGAAGTTTCCCATTTCTCACCAGGGAGAAGCTCTGCCAATAGTTCTGTACCATAAGCATTGGTAGCAGTAGTGGCAGCATTATGCTTATTATAGAGTACCAACTCATTTTCTCCGCGTTTGTAATTCACGTGGCTGATTGGGTAAGTCTCAGTAGCCGTTTGCAAATTAAAAGAGAACTCCAATTGTGTTGCTAACAAACCTTTCATATCTTCGCTTACACCACCCACACGACGCGAAGTAGCAGCAGAAGGAGTGTGTGCAAACTCGCTGTTCACGACAGTCAAACCACAAGGCAACCCCACATCACCTTTTGTCACAAAGAAGTCACCATTGGTACCTGCATAGAAAATCTTGGTATCGGTAGTACTGCGGATAGCCATATTGGATGGACGCTCAGTACCGATAAGCTTGCCTGAACCTAATACACCCTCAATGGTGACATAAGGATTTTTGGTATCTACGGTTAATAGCCAACTATCAATACGACCTTTGCCATCGCTTGCGCGAAGCATACGCAATTCGTAGAAAGTAGCACCTGGACCAGCGGGGAACATTGACAGCGTGTCAATGGTGTACTCCACGCCATTTAATGCAATGTTAGCATAGGCAGAAACACCCACACAGAATGCAAAAACAGAAAGTAAAATTTTCTTCATGGTATAAATGATTTATTATTAAATATACAATAATTGCAATTTGCGTGCAAAGTTACTACTTTTTTTTGAATTATGCAAACGTTTGTGATTTTTTTATAAAAAAGATGATAGCTGAGGGCTTTTTTATTTTTCTTTGATCTGTTCCGTTACCACTCCGTTACCACTCGGTTACCACCCTGCACATCCTTACCCCATTCTCACTGACGCACGAGAAATTTGGGGTAATTTTCTGTAACATACTGCAATTTTAGTAGTAAATCTGGTAAATTTTGTCAAATTTGGCATAATTTTCTATAATTTTTGTTTGAAAAATATTCCTTGCTTTTTAGTGGACAAAAAAAGGAGTGTGCCGAAGCACACTCCTGAATGATGGTTATTTCTTCGTTAAGAATTACTTAACCTCAGCACCGAGAACGTTGTATTTAACGCCGTTCTTGATAACGTAAACTTGACCGTTCTCAATCATCTTGCGAGCACCGAGCTCAACCTCTACGTTCTCAACGCCAGTACCTGGGGTGTACTTCTCGTCAACGATGAACTTGTAAACACCATAACCGTTGTCGTTAGCATAGAGATAGATAGTAGCGGTGTTGCCCTCAACCTCTACAGAAGGCACAGCGGTACGGCAGCCGTTAGATGCAGAACCCAAACCATTATTTGGGAAGTACCACAATGGCTCAAGACCGTCGAAGCTACGAGCCTCGTCAGCGAACTTGTAAAGACCGAATGCTGAAGGAGGAGCAGATGGAGTGTGGGTAGCAATCATTACCATGAAGTAGTCATCACCTACTTGGAACTCTTGGAGACCATTCAAACCTTGAGCCAACTTGGTGGTGTCACCAGGATTGTTCCACAATGCGGTACCAGCAGGGCACTTGATGAAGTCTTCTACCAACATACCACCCTCATCAATGAGAGTAGGCAAGGTGTTGAAACCATCTACGTAGAAGAGTGATCCGTACTCATCTT
>CALZHO010000259.1 GCA_945787425.1 uncultured Bacteroidales bacterium | reverse complement strand
GTGCAAAGGTAGTAATAAAATCGTTTTTTTGTTGCTCAAGCTTTATCAATAATGCAAATTATTTGCGTTTTGCTTGATTAAATACGATTTTTCGCACACTGACTTCGGTTAAATCGTAATTGTGGGCGCAAGCAGCGTACGCCTGCATGATGGGCAAGCCATTGCGGAGGTGGGCGCAAAATTCTGCGTAAATCTCTTTGTTTCTCCATTCTATGGTCTTATTTCTACGGTACATACAAACGGTCGGTTATTTGGTACGTATTTCTGTCTCGCCAATCAGCAGAAGATGAGCCGAAGATGAGCCGAAGATAGAACAAAGATAGAACAAAGAAAATGAGATTTTCTGAACGGTTAAAATGGCACCTTATTTTTGGCATTGCCTACTTAGCGATTTATGCCCTTGTCCAACTTTTGCTACATTGGTTCAATTCTTAAAATATGACACTTTTTTACTACCACACTACCACACTACCACATATTTTTATGAGTGAATTTCCGCTATATACTGCCCAACTGCTCAAAAACTACTTTCCCAAAATCGCCGATTTTTTAGGGGAATTTAGGGTAGTATATAATTATATACAAAGTATATATTATATTTTTTTTCGAGCGATACACCATCGACACATTTTTTTATGTGGTAGTGTGGAAGTGTGGAAGTAGAACAACAAAAATACACAATCTTAATAATTGACATATTATGAACACAAAAATTACCCCCCAACCTGCGAAAATTAAAGTAGATGAGTGTATAACCACCCTTCGCACCGCCCTCCGCCAAACCGAGCAACTCGCTCAGTATCTCCAAACCGCCAGCGCGTCAGCGCAATTCTTCCCTGCCAACGACTATCGGCGCATCTACATTGAAGTCAAAGCACACGCACAAATCGGTCAAACCTTCCCCGCTCCTTATTCCTCTTTTTCCCAACTTGCCGACCTGCTCACGCCTTTTGTGGGTTGGGCGGTAGATGCTGCTTGCCTCAAGTCTTATTTTATCCGCGCCAAAGACAAAAACCACCTCAAACTCGACATTTTTCGCCGTGCTAATCAGTTAAAATAGCACATTTGTAGCATTTGCTACCGATTACGTGTGTAAACGGTAGCATTTGCTTTCGTACACCCCGTAAAATCCCACTACCTTTGCACCCGATTTCAATGCGCAACGAAATTCGCAATGTTTAACTACTAATTTTTAACAACATGGATTTTACAGGAATTATCAAACACATCGGACAAATCGAGCAGTTCGAAACCAAGAACGGCACCACCTGTCTTACCCGCGACATCGTCCTCGAAACGGACGAGCAGTACCCACGTTCGGCATGCGTTACACTCCGTAACGACCTTGCCCAGTCTTTCAACCTCTGTATCGGGCAGCGCGCAAACGTGAGCTTCGACCCCTACGCACGCCCTAACAAAGAGGGAACACGCTTTTTCAATCAACTAAACGCATGGCGTATCTCTCCATGCTAAAAACACACTACTATGACTACTAAGAAGAAACATGTGGAAATCCCACAATCGCAAATGATGGGCGCAACCACCCATTTTGCACAAAACGACAACGAACTCACCCAGTACATGCGGTTCAAACGGGAACCCAAGGACGCAGACAACGAACTACCGCTCATCAACCTGCCTTTCGATAAGGCACTCAAGGGCTCAATCACCTTCCAGCGTGACCCATCCGTCAAGAACGGCAAGTACATCCGCCAAGTCGTTCGCCTCTACAAGAAGACCACAGCCAAACGCTCGGCTTCTATCCTCGAAACGCGCTACTCCAAGGTGCGTGTCAGCAACACTCGCGTGACCGTCACTATGTCTTTCCCGCTCACTGATGACCCGCTGCGCCTTAAGGCACGTATGCAGAATTTCGCCAATGTCATCGTGGATGAATCCGACGAAATCGCTGCTATGCTCAACCAAGAGGGCGACACCAAGGTGCAAGAGGCATGGCACAACCTCAATGAAAGAACCGCTGAAGAGGAAGGAGGCGACTATGATCAAGACTGATGCAATCGTCATGCTGTTATCAGACAGCAAACAGAAACGCGCTTCTGCCTACCACAGTGGCAAACCCGAAGCTGTTGTTTCCTTGCTCGCTGCCGCTGGCATGAACGACCCCGCTTTTGGCGAAATGGTTATACACGCTGGTTTAACTATCATCGATGAATTAGAGAAGCGCGAGAAGCAAGACGCTGAAGCGTAACACACGAGCGGGGAGTTCTGCTACGAACACCTTTCGGGCGTTTACTCCCCGCTTATTTATTAACTATTAACCACTCACTATTATGGCTAAAAAAAATAACCTTCTAAGGATTACAGGTGACGCGCACATCGCGTTCAATATCCTCAAAAAAGAAAACGAACAATCAATGTTCTATCACGGCTCAGACACCGACCTCGCAATGATGCTCGCCATCGCAGCACATGCTGACAAACGCTTTGCCCGCATCCTTGATTTGGCAAGTCGTATCACTATTGAAGTTCCTAATCCCTAATCATCACTATTATGAACTTCAAAAGTGATACGACTTGCCAAATCAAGGA
>CALZHO010000258.1 GCA_945787425.1 uncultured Bacteroidales bacterium | reverse complement strand
AAATATTCGAACAATCTTAATAAAACGCATTTTTTATGAATAATTGACACAAAAAGATACTAACTATTAATTATTAACAGAACATGAAACAATTTTTACGCAATATCCTCACCCTCGTTGCTATCCTCATGGCAACCGCTAACCTCTCTGCCCAAACCTACAACGGCGGTACATGGTATTCGTTGTATGAAACAGGAGAGAGAACCCTTAGCACAATTGATTCCGAAACATTAAATGCCTTCACACCTGTCGGTACTAATTTAACATTTGATGCGAAAAGAACTGCAAAAGGAAAAGGAAATCTAAAAGTTGCTCCGATTGTTAATGGCAATCAGCAATCTGATATATTTAATCAAAACCCTGGAAAAGTTACAAAAACAGTTCTTGGTGCTGAGACTAAAGTTGATTACGAATCATATTCTGCTACCGTAAGTAATCCGAACTCAAATCAAATCAAATTTTATACAGTTACGGGTGCTACGCTGAAAAAGTATTTCCAAAACATCAAACTCCCTCTCGCAAAACACATTCTCCTCAACGACAACACCACCAACGGTCAGACTTGGGGTGTTTCATCCATCACGCTAACAGACAACAGCCTTGCTACAGCAGAGGGACACACCTCATCTTCTGCCTATACCATTCAATTCCGCTCTTTCCTCGCCAGTGGCGATATTACGATTACAAGTAGCAACCGTGAGTTCCATTTTGGCAATGGTCAAACATCTATCACATTAGGCGTCGCAAACAACTATTGCGCCAGCGCCAACGGTTCGGGCAATTGCACCGCTACAACGCTCGGTCAAATCAGCAATTACAACAAACAAATCTACTTCTCTCCTACTGTTCAACACAACAAGAACACTCGTTCCACCACGATCACCATCTCTGACGGAACAAGCATTGCCTATATCTACCTCTCTGCTCCTGTTATTCCTACCTATTTCTTCAAGGCAGAAGCCATATCTTCTCCAGCAGAAGGAGGAACAGCCACTGCCACTTTCGCGAACGGACAAGACAACTGCTCAGTGATTGCCACCAACTATACAACCACAAGCATGTCTGCGAAAGTCACTTTTACTGCCGCACCAAAAACGGCTGATGGTTATGTCTTCGAAGGATGGAAAACAGACCCTGCATGTACCACTTTCCACAAACAAGGTGCAGACCAAACAACCATCACAGAGACAATTACTTCCACCGCACTCAATCCCAACGGATTAGCTTCGCAACTGACATTATACGCCATTTACTCCCGTCGCTATACAGCCACAATCACAGGTAGCAATTATACCGACAAATTGGTAAATGCCTCATGGACAGCTGACTATCAATTCATTAATACCCAAACGGCGATACCAACCAACTCAGAAGCAGATCCATTCTACTTTAAGATTGACCATGATTTCACAGGCAACGACACGCGCGAAGATAGTCCTCGCCCTACTGAGGTCATCGCATACGACCCTACTACAAATACGATTACTGCCCTCAACGAAGGTACTGCAACCATCACCTTCTACCAAAAGAACACCAGTTCGCACGAGCCAGTGACCGAATCATTTACCGTACAGGTCATCAAGCACACCCCTAAATTTACTTGGAACACAGCCAACACCCCATACTACTACGGCACATCTATTCCAAACATCTTCTCTACCACCAATACGGATATTGAGACCACTTTCACATCTGATAACGAGGCTTTTGCACGCGTAGAGAACAATACCCTTCATATCGCCAATGCCCGCGAGACGGCTACAATTACCGTTTCGCAACCAGAGAACTACAAATGGTACAGCAACACAGAGCAATATCCTATCTCCCCCGTCAATGCCAACAACCATGTGCCTTTCAAGATTGATTCAGAAGCACAATACAATACAGTGAAGCACCATACCGAGGCGGGCTGCAAATGGTCAAATAATCGAGTAATGTTTGGCCAAGGCGCTTTGAATTGGGATGACAACTATTATGACATCCATTTCGAAGGAATCCCCAATGTTGTGACATTCAACTACGATGCCGATGGATTAGCAACAGATATAGAATGGTACGTGCAAGAGAGTAACGATGGTATCAACTGGTCAGATAAATTAGGTCACTCTACAAGCAAGAGTGGTTCTGCTTCTGTCACATTGCAGTCCTCCACCCGCTATTTGCGTTTCTGCTATTCGGGTAACCTCAACGGCTACATTAGTAACATAGAAGTCACCGAACGCTTCCAATTCGAAGCTACCACTACTGCCATTGACTTTGGCTCCGAGGGTATTGCTTATGGTATGCAGCATGATACGGTCACTTTCCTGCACGCCAATGCAGGACGAATCACCACAGCAGTCATCACGGGTACCGATGCTAAATACTTCTCCGTAACGCCTGAACTGATTCCGGGTACAGGTCGCGATTGCTTTGGTAATGCCACATTAGAGGTAACCTTCGACAACTTGGGCGAAGACCGCGGCGCTACTCCTTACAACGCCACCCTCACTATCTCTGATAATAGCGATAAGACCGTAGATATTCATATCCCACTGACGGGTATTCGTGATGGCAAGTCCACAGCCGACA
>CALZHO010000257.1 GCA_945787425.1 uncultured Bacteroidales bacterium | reverse complement strand
AATCGGCACCTTCACCATCGGAGGTGGCTATGTTATGCTCTCTATGATTGAGCGTGAGATTGTGGATCGCAAAGGTTGGATAGACCGTGAAGAGTTCATGAATATGATTGCTCTGGCACAAGCAGCACCAGGACTTATTGCGGTGAATTCGGCAATTTTTATCGGTTGGCGCATTGGCGGTTGGCGAGGTGTGATTGCCACCGTGTTAGGAGCAGTACTTCCTTCTTTCCTCATTATTTTGGCAATAGCCATGGTCTTTCAAAATTACAAAGACCTACCCGCCGTAGAGGCCGTATTCAAGGGCATTCGTCCTGCGGTAGTTGCCTTGATTGCCGCTCCACTTTGCCGCATGGCATATAGTGCCAAAATCACATGGGCTACCGCCATCATACCTATTGCAGGCGCCCTACTGATTTGGCTCGGCGGGCTATCACCCGTGTGGATTATCTTCGTTACCGTAGTTGCCACACTGCTATACACCTACCTCAAAGAAAAAAAGAATCAGACAGCGAAGCGGTCTGACAGCGAGCAACGCAAGCGGTCTAACAGTAAAACGGTCTAACAACGCAAGCGGTCTAACAGTAAAACGGTCTAACAACATAGCGGTCTAATTTATGATATATTTGCAATTATTTCTGAGTTTCCTCAAAATTGGACTCTTCGGTTTTGGCGGTGGATTGGCGATTTTCTCGCTTATCCAACATGAGATAGAGAAGTATGGTTGGATGACACAAGAGGAGTTTGTGGACATTTTAGCTATCAGCCAAGTCACCCCAGGCCCTATCGGTATCAACTGTGCCACTTATGTAGGCTATACTACCACTGGCAACGTCTGGGGTAGCATATTAGCAACAACGGCTATTGTCATTCCCAGTTTGGTGATCATGCTCAGTATTTGCAAGGTGTACTTTATCATAAGTACCCGATTTCAACACAACATCTACTTCAATCGCACGATGCATATGTTGCGGTTATCGGTATTAGGAATGATTGGGGCTGCTGCTCTACTGCTCATGAAGCCCGTCGGTCAGCCATCGGTTAGCTTTATTGACAGCAGCAGTTGGATTATCTTCGCCTTCACCTGTCTCTTGACTATAGCACCTATGTTTATAAAAAAGAGTGCTAACACGCTCAAGTCAGCACTCAACATTCTCTCCCACCCTATCTTACTGATTATTTTAGCAGGGGTTGCGGGATATTGGATTTACTCATAAATCAGAAACTAATATATTGTCCGAAGTATTGGCTTCACACATCTGAAGATAGCGTTTCCAGAAGGCGTGCATCTGAGGTGGAGTGTGTTGCAAAAACTCCTCTGTACCGTGGGCGGAAATCCTGCCCACTACCATATCTACCGTAATCCTACGCGTGTCTAATGCAGGTACAAAAGTCTCATCTTCCTCTTGCTCCACATATACGCGGCGAATAATGTTAGTCTCCTCCAAGCGACTTAACAACTGTTGCACCAATCGGATTGGCAATCGATTTTGTATAGCCATTTCTTGCGCTGTTTGAGGTGTTTCGCCCTGCTCAAAACAACGAACGATTACAGACAAGAGATAGAGCATCACATAATCTTTGTAGCGGCGCGACATAGACTCCAAATCACGCTCGTAAGCAAACATATCATTGTTTTGGATAGCAAACGCCAATTGTGCGCCCACCAACAGGAGCCAACAAGTGATATGCAACCATATCAATATCAATGGAATTGCCGAAAATGCACCATACACCACGCTCATGCGCGTAAAAGCCATCACCAGATATACGCTAAACATCTGTACCACCTGGAATAATACACCCATGATTATACCTGGGATTACAGCTGACACAAAACGTACTTTCGTATTTGGAATAGCACTAAATATCCATGTAAACACCGCAGCAGATACTACAAATGGTATCAAGCGCAACAGTACCCTACGGATAGGTTCAATTGCCTGCATCACAGGAGATAAGGCAGCTGTTGAGTTCAGGAAAATAGAAATACCAGATGTAAGAATAATCAAGATTGGCACCAACAAGAGCACCACCATGTAATTAGTCAGTCGTCTGCCAAACGAACGCGACTGCTTCACGTTCCAGATATTGTTGAACGACAACTCCAGCATATTAAAGAACGCATATACTGCCCAAATCAGCACAATCAAACCTATTCCCAGAAACACCCCGCCACGTGCGGTTTCTAAATAGCGTTCCACCCATTCCATAACGATGGGTACAATATTGGCTTCTACTAAAAAACTTGTTGACAATCTATCCTTGAGCACTTCTTCAAATCCAAAGCCACGTGCAATAGCAAAAACTCCTGCAACTATCGGCACAAATGCAAACAACAAAGAGAAGGATAATGAGTTAGCACGCATATTGAGTGCCTTATCTTTGAATCCTCGTACAACCAAGATTATCGTTTGCAACACACGATAACCTATACGTTTCTTAGGATCATGAGTCGCTATCTGCGGCTGACGCCAAAGATCGTATTGGATGAAATTGCGTAGTTGTTGTAGTCTTTGGTTCATAGAGTATGGTATGGCAGTTGTGCAGTATAGGAGTTGTGTAGCGGTAATTATTTGGAAGAT
>CALZHO010000256.1 GCA_945787425.1 uncultured Bacteroidales bacterium | reverse complement strand
AACGATAACCTTTTGGCTAACAGCGAAAGTAGGGGTCTCTTTCATGTAGAGCAACATACCACCAGTAGCGTCTTGGATATATACGTTCTTACCTTGGATGAAAGTAACCACACCAGATACTTGAGTATCGGTATTATCCTCCATAGCTTTTACCTCAGCGATAGTAGGAACATAGTCAATCCACTTAGCGTAAAGAGTGCCAGTAGTTTCTGGAGTCAACACTTTCACTTTTTCGCCAGTGAGCTCAGCATTGGTGCACCAGCCAGCGAAGGTGTAACCCTCTTTGAAAGGAGCGTTGAGAACAAACTCGCCTTCTGTAATCTCAGTTGGGTTAGCGAAAGCGTGCTTCCATGCTGGGATATAAGCCTCATCTTTACCTGCTTGTGAGAAGTCTGCAGATTTAGGCCATGAAGCACGTTGACCCTCTACGAAGAAAGCAGCCAAAGCATAACGCCAACCTGCGCCAGAAGTCCCCTCTACAAGAGCAGTAGCACCTGCCTCATTGTTTTGAACGTTCATGATGTAAGCCTCGAGCCAATCCCACTTAGCATTGTCAAGGATAGCTTGAGCTTGAGCAGTACCAAGAGGAGTACAGATGGCTGTGAATGGATCAGCCATAGCCTTCAACTCATCAAGAGTAGCAACTGTGATACCAGCATCAGTTTTGAAGCCTTCCCACATGTCGCTCTTGTTCAACCAATTGTCGTCATTGGTCACACCACCGTTTAGTTCGTAAGTAACGGCAGCAAATGATGTTGCAGCTGCAAAAAGAGCTGCGCAAAAGATTGAAAATCTTTTCATAAATTTGTTGTTTTTTTGGTTAATAAATTGCTTCCTCATCCGTTGTGGACACGTCCACGGTGGACCTCGGTTGCGTTAAGTAAAAATTGTTTATGTTTTTTTTGTTATTGTGCTTTGTTGCCCAATAAAGAATAGCGTTGCCCATTGCGATAGATAACCACCTGACCGTTCTCAATCACCTTGGTAGGCGATGTGCTAATAGTTGGATTCTCGACATCGGTCAACGATGAGTCCATCGTAAATGTAACTACTTCCGAGTATTCGGTCCATCCACCCTCTTTGGCTGCCTCTACACGTACATACCATACGCCATCAGCAATACCTTCATAAGTATATTCATAACACTGCGCATCTGTGCGGAAGCGCTTGGTTTGACGGCTTGGGAAATTTTCCTTTTGCGAGAACTCCACTTGGAATCCAGAGGACTGCTGTTGTTTCCAGCGCACAGTTACCGATTGACCGCCAATCACCTCGCCAGAGGTTGGAGCGATGATCTCAGGTACAGGCACTGGCAGAGCCAATGTGCGGAATTTCACTATATCGGATTCCACCACCACATTATTGAATCGAACCGTAGCACGCACAAAATAGTTCTTCGATGCTATAAGCACCATTTCGGGTAGTGTGATTCGTGGAGTAGCCGAAGTGCCAGTAAAGAGGATATTCTCCATATCGAACGCTGATGCGTCAGCCACCTCAAAGGTGTATTCTGCACCGTCAATAGCCACGCTATCGCATACAACAGTAGGAGTAAGCGTTTGCACTGTGTCACCCTCCGCAGGAGAAATCACGTGGAAGAAACCACCGCGGAAAGAATAGATGTCTGAATACGTATCTTCCTTATTGATACTACGTGTGCGCACGCGCCAATAGTAAGTCTCTTCAGAATCCAACCAATAAACAGAACCAAGGAAGAAAGTAGTATCCACCGTCTCACGCTCGTAGTCCACCGTAGAGAAGTCTGCAGATTTAGAAAGTTGGAAGAAATACGAGTCCGCCTCTGGTGCTGCATTCCACGAAGCATAGCATGGAAGGAGCACATCGGTATCGTTGTTGGCTGGATAGAGCAATGTAGTCGCATTAGACTTGCCCCATACAGTATTGTCTATTGTGCGAACAGGGAACTCGTTGCCAAAACGATCAAGGACTGCTACGGCAAACGTGACAGGCGTACCAGTAATAATCTCTTTACCCTCCAACTCAAAGGTATTCATATAGGTAGTACCGAGTAGGTATTGACTTGTGCCCGCAGCACCTATTTGACCAATCTTGTTGGTAGGAATAGCATATACCGCATAGCGCAGATTATCCGCAGGCGCATCCCACATAAGGTACGAACCTTTGTCTTGGATATTGCTTACATAGAGGCAATCATCGGTGCGGTACCAAGTCATTTGGGGCACAAGCGCTGGCAAATAGGTAGCGTTATCACGGATATGTCCGATAAAGGTATTTACGGAACGCATCTTGTTGAGACCATACCAGCAAAAACCAGGCGCGCCAAAACGGTCATAGTGACGATTGAGATTGATTTGATCTACAATCTCCGAAGCATGAAAAGTGGTGGAGGTGGTGGTGACATTATCTTTCACCATACCGCTCAGACTTTGGCTCACATACAAGTGACGACCGAAGTGTCCTGCCATATCCGACCACCAACGGGTGAGTTGGTCGTAGTCAGAGGCAGAACCAATCTTCCAATACACCTGTGGTGCCATATAGTCGATAGTATGCTCGTTGTACCACGCCAGTGGGTCCGCATAGATGCCATTGTATTGCCAG
>CALZHO010000255.1 GCA_945787425.1 uncultured Bacteroidales bacterium | reverse complement strand
TAGAGTCTGTATTAGCGCCCATCGCCCATAGAAACTCCTCAAAATCCAAAGGATACATCTGCTTGATGGCTATACTTCCCATAGGAGTAGAGGGGGTCATCTTCAAAGCAATACCCAACTGCGAACCACTGGCTATATAGCGGTACCGCGCATCTTGATTGAGGAACTTTAGCAATGTCAACAAATGAGGATATGCTTGTATCTCATCTAAAAACACAATAGTGTCTTCACGACTCCCCAAGCGTTGTCCAGCAAAGATACCCAACTGCACATAGAAATCCTGTACCGAATGTACATTGGCGAAGGTACGAGCACCTTCCTTGTCCTCTTGCAGGTTAATCTCTACGTAATTGGCAAATAGTTGCTGACTCACATAGCGGATAAGGTAAGATTTTCCAATCTGACGGGCTCCGTTGACGAGCATAATCTTATCAGGCTCCTCTTGCAAAAAACGGGATAATTCTGTGGTAAATTTACGCTGTAGCATATATTTCATTCTAAAAAAACGCTGCAAAGATACAACTTTATTTTGAATTACACAATAGGCATACACGCTTTTCCTATATTTTCTATACAAAAATTACACGCTTTTCCTATAAATTTGCATATATTTTTACACGCTTTTCCTATTTTACGCTTAAATATAGACTAAAAAACGCTATTATATGGTCTTTACTAACCCTCCGCACAATCAGTACAAAACGACAGCGATGAAACTACACTCCGTATCATAGAACTGACAAGTACAGAAGGCAATCTAAAAATTGTTTGAAAAAATTATAAATAACGATTTGCATATTTCAAAAAAATGTATTACCTTTGCAACCCGAAATAAAGACAACAATATAACACTATATTTTCATGAATTTCGGAACTCCCCTTACCTCTGTAGCCACTAAGGCACTCCTGCTGGGCAGTGGCGAATTGGGCAAAGAAGTTGCCATTGAGCTCCAGCGCTATGGCGTGGAAGTGATTGCGTGCGACAAGTACGCCAATGCTCCAGCCATGCAAGTGGCGCATCGCTCACATGTGTTCAACATGTTGGACGGCACCAAACTCCGCCAAGTGATTGAGCAAGAGCAACCAACGTTGATTATCCCTGAAGTAGAAGCTATTGCTACCCCTACTCTCGTCGAAATGGAAAAAGAAGGCTACCGCGTTATCCCTACGGCTAACGCGGCTTTTTTTACTATGAACCGTGAGGCCATCCGTCGCATGGCAGCCGAAGAGTTGGGTTTGCCTACTGCCAGATATAAGTTTGCAGACACGCACGAAGAGTACCTGCAAGCCATCGAGGAGATTGGTATCCCATGCGTAGTGAAACCCATCATGTCGTCATCGGGTCATGGTCAATCGACCGTAAAAACCAAAGCAGATGTAGAGCCAGCATGGACCGAATCGCAAATGGGTGGTCGTGCAGGTGCAGGCCGCGTGATTGTAGAGGGCTTTGTGCATTTCGATTATGAAATCACTTTACTGACCGTGCGCCACGCAGGTGGAACCACCTTCCTCAAGCCAATCGGACACCACCAAGTAGATGGCGACTACCGCGAGTCATGGCAACCACAAGCAATGACGGACGCTGCATTGGCACAAGCAGAGAACATTGCAAAGAAAGTGACTGACGCCTTGGGCGGATATGGCATCTTCGGCGTGGAGATGTTCGTGGAGGGCGACCATGTGATCTTCTCCGAGGTGAGTCCTCGTCCACACGACACAGGTATGGTGACGATGATTTCGCAAGACCTGTCGGAGTTTGCGTTGCATGCGCGTGCGGTACTCGGGCTGCCTATCCCAGAGGTACGCTTCTTCGGCGCAAGCGCATCGAAAGCTATTGTGGTAGAAGGCGATGCGACCGAAGTAGTATTCAGCGGCGTAGAAGAAGCATTGGCAATACCAGGTGTACAGGTGCGTTTCTTTGGCAAACCCGAAGTACACGGACACCGCCGCTATGGCGTGGTATTGGCTACCGATGAGAATGTGGAGAAAGCCGTAGAAAAAGCCATCAAAGCATTTAATTGCATCAAAGTAAAAAATAAAGACTTACATACAATATGATTGAACGTTACAGCCGCGCGGTGATGCGCAACATTTGGACAGAAGAGAATAAGTTTCGTGCTTACCTCGAAGTAGAAATCTTGGCAGCTGAAGCATGGAGCACCTTGGGCGTAGTGCCCGCAGAGGATGTGAAGTTGCTTCGCGAAAAAGCCATTTTTGATGTAAACCGCATCCACGAGATTGAGGAGATCACCCGTCACGACGTAGTGGCATTCACCCGCGCCGTGAGCGAGAGTTTGGGCGAGGAGCGCAAATGGGTACACTATGGACTGACCTCAACCGACGTGGTAGATACAGCCAATGGTTTGCTCAAACAAGCCAATGAGATTTTGCGCAAAGACTTACACTCTTTCCTTGAGGTATTGAAACGCCGTGCGAATGAGTTTAAGTACACACCAGTAATTGGTCGTACCCACGGTATGCACGCCGATGTGAGCAGTTTTGGACTGAAATGGGCACTCTGGTACGAGGAGATGCGCCGCAATATTGAGCGCTTTGAGATGGCAGCCAAAGGCGTAGAGGCAGGTAAACT
>CALZHO010000254.1 GCA_945787425.1 uncultured Bacteroidales bacterium | reverse complement strand
GAGGAGTGGGAGTGGGGTGGGGCGGCGACCATTTATTATAGGTGGGTTCCATAAATTATTTAAGTTTCTGCAAATGTAGAAAAACATTTCACATAAACACCTCCATACCATTGATTTCAAACACGCACGAATCTCTCAGCTGCCGGATTTCATTGCTATCCAGCAGTTTTATTCTTCGCGTACCTTTGTAGAAGTCGTAGCGAAGCGAGATACAACGGTGCCAGCATTGGATTTCACCCGAGCGCGTCCATAGTTTGAGGTCTACGGGTTCAGGAGATTGGAGCATACGTTTGAGCGTGGTGATGTTGATAGCGTGGGGCATTAGTCGAAAGTATTGTTGTAAACATGGTTGAAGATATAATGTAAGCGAGGGATGGTGAAAGATACCTGCTTGCGAAGCGATTTCCACTTGAACTACAAGAAAGTTTGGATTAGCTTACGACAAAGAAACGAATTTAATGTACGCGGTTACTTTTGCTGAAAATTTTTATAATGAAAAAGATGCTAAAGTCTTGTATGATAAATTAGTATCATTGCTTCGCGAAAAGTACCCCAATGCAATATTTAATCCTTCAGTTGAAACTGATAGAGATTTTATTTCTTGTTGTTCATTTGAAATTAAAGAAGGAACTATTAGTTTAAGCATTTACTATAAAGATTCAGAATATGTCTTTAAAATGATGTACAATGATTGAATAAACTCTAACAAAAAATATGAGAAAGAGCATCAAGATGCTCTTGATGATTTGTAGAGGAAAAAAGTCTATCTGAAATAAGACCACACAAAAATGGATAAAGCACCTTTGCAGAAATGCGAAGATGCTTTATTATTGGGCAAAAGAAAGCCGCCATGCGCATAGCAAGAGAGCCAATGCACACGGCGGCTGAAAGAAAGGATTGCCCGAAAGGGTGGGCTTGAATAAATGAGTTTCTGGATTATCTTATGATTATACGGCAATTCTCATACTCTTTATTGGAATTTGCAACACGTACAATATACAATCCCGATGTCAATCTGCTTGTATCAATGCTTGCATTCTTTTGTCCATCATGGAGATTTTGTGAACAGACAACTTGTCCTGCAGCACTTACCACAGTAAGCGATGTTGGTGATTGAACAGAAGAAATGTCAACATTAACAATTTCGTTTCTTCGCGGCATGACAGGGCTTACCTTCATTCGAGTCGATATATCCCTTACCTTTTTTATAGAGGTACTTATTTTACCTTCCTCAAAGGCGTAAATCCGTGTAATACATTCTTCACTCATGTCATAATTACTATTATCTCTCCATAGATCTAAGCATATGTAAGAACGGACAGTCCCTTTATCAATGAGACGAAAAATTCTAATCGGCTGATCTTGTTCATCTGTATTGTAAAATGGAGAAAGTTTCCATTTATCTCCAAAAGGAATTTCTGCGAGAATTTCTCCATCTTCGTTTTGGATTTTAATACCAGTTAAGTAATCAGCATAGTTATCGCCTTCAAGAGACAATGCAGATATATATTCGTATTTACTATCGCTATCAAAAAGATCTTGAGTTACATACAATAAATTCTTTATAGAACCAGCAAAGTGCAAAAACGGAACAATACCACCATTAGCCTCAATTGAGCAAATAGGATTAAGTTGAACGTCATACAAATTGAGGTGTTTAACTCCAGCATACTTTTCACTACTTGCTTTTTTCTCTGTAAGCGGATATGTGTACAACTGATCACTTGCATCAGATGTAAATTCACCTGGCAAAATACCAACTTCATTATGACCCGAAAGGACTAATGGTAAGTCTTGTGCTTTAGTGCAAAGAGACAGAGACAAAAGCGTCATTGTTGTAAGAATATTCTTAATCATAATAGAATCCCTAAATCCGTGTCGGGCGCAACTTCTAATTGTTAATACTTAATCGCTTCAAAAGTACAACTATTAAGATTATACTTTCTTATTTATACAAACATTAACACAAAATGTCATTTTATCTCACACCACCCACCGCAACGCCATAAAAATCATGCTGCGGAAACTTCTCACACCCAATATACAGCGTATCAAAAGCATCAGTGCCATCGGTACGATGCTCCAGCAAGTCCTCCTCTGATTCGGGATTTTTCTCTGAGGACTTGTTTTTGCGAAAGCCATTTCTTCCACGTTCCACCCCTGCACTTTGTATGGCAAGAATAATATCGTCATTATTTTGGCGGTTGAAATAAGGCATGAGCCGTTGCTTTCCTGAAAATCCTTGGTTGATGAGCAAATACTTTTCATCATGGCGCATGGGGTTGCCCAAATACACATCTTGCACACTCCAACCATGACGTTCAAACTCATGGACGACTACCCAATGAAAATCTTGGTCGTTCACGGCATAGTTTGAGCCAAGAGCAGTAGCATCATAGTAATAGATGACACTGTGATTGGCATGAGGCGCATAGTAGGTGCAGAAGTCTGCAATGAGCGCAGGAATTTTGCGCTCAAATTTCACGTAGAAAGATTTGTAAATTATTTTCAGGTAGGTGGTATAAAACGACCTGTTGTTTTCCCGAACGCCCCTCTGGAAATCCCCAGTAAAAATACAATCACGCGAAGCCCCGAAA
>CALZHO010000253.1 GCA_945787425.1 uncultured Bacteroidales bacterium | reverse complement strand
CCATGGTCATCAAAGATGACCCAACACTGATGTTTACCAATGCAGGTATGAACCCATGGAAGGGTATCATTCTCGGCAATGACCCTATTCAATATCCTCGCGTAGCGGACTCGCAGAAGTGTCTGCGCGTGAGCGGTAAGCACAACGACCTGGAGGAAGTAGGTCACGACACCTACCACCACACCATGTTCGAGATGCTGGGCAACTGGTCGTTTGGCGATTACTTCAAAGCAGGTGCCATTGACTTCGCATGGGAGTACCTCGTGGACGTGCTGAAAATCGACCCAAAGAACCTCTATGTAACCGTGTTCGAAGGTTCACCTGAAGAGGGCATCGAGCGCGACAACGAGGCAGCAGAGATTTGGGCAAAGCACTTGCCTGCCGACCATATCCTCAACGGCAACAAGCACGACAACTTCTGGGAGATGGGCGATACAGGTCCTTGTGGTCCATGCTCGGAGATTCACGTGGATAGCCGTAGCGAGGAGGAGAAAGCAGCTCTCTCTGGTCGCGAACTGGTGAACAAAGACCACCCACAAGTGATTGAGATTTGGAACCTCGTGTTCATGCAATACAACCGCAAAGCCGATGGTTCGCTTGACACCTTGCCCAACAAAGTGATTGACACAGGTATGGGCTTCGAGCGTTTGGTGCGCACCATGCAAGGCAAACAGTCGAACTATGATACTGACGTCTTCCAACCTATGCTGAAGAAGATAGGTGAGATTTGTGGTTCGGAATATGGCAAAGAGGAGAAAGTGGATGTGGCTATGCGCGTGATAGCTGACCATATCCGTACTATCGCCTTCGCTATTGCAGATGGACAGTTGCCAAGCAACGAGAAGGCAGGCTATGTGATTCGCCGAATCTTGCGCCGTGCCGTGCGATATGGCTATACCTTCCTCGGACAACGCGAGGCATTTATGTACAAACTGGTGCCACAACTCATTGCCGACATGGGCGAAGCATATCCTGAATTGGTGAAGCAAGAGGCACAAATCACCCCTGTCATCAAGAGCGAGGAGGACGGTTTCCTCCGCACATTGGACAAGGGTATCTCTTTGCTTGACAAACTGATGAAAGAGGCGAAAGGTAAAGTGATTTCGGGTGTGGATGTGTTCACATTGAAAGATACATACGGTTTCCCTCTCGACCTTACTCAATTGATTTTGAGCGAGAACGGTTTTACCACCAATGAGGAAGAGTACAACAAGGCATTGGAGCACCAAAAAGAGATGGGTCGCCAAGCCAACAAACAAGAACTGGGCGACTGGGTAGTGATTAGAGAAGGTGAAACAGAGTTTGATGGATACGACGTGCTGCAATGCGAGACACAAGTGTTGCGCTATCGCAAAGTGAACCAAAAGGGCAAAGAACTCTATCAAGTAGTGCTCAGCCAAACACCATTCTATGCTGAGATGGGTGGTGAAGTAGGCGATTCGGGTACATTGGGCAATGTGCGCGTGCTGGACACCAAGAAGGAAAACAACCTGCCTGTACACCTCCTAACCGAACTGCCTGAGCACATCGAAGGCACACTGTTAGCTACCGTGGATACAGACCGTCGTCAAGCCATTGCTTGCAACCACACTGCTACGCATATCATACACTATGCCTTGCGCCAAGTATTGGGCGAGCATGTGGAACAAAAGGGTAGCTACGTTTCGGCAGACAGCTTGCGTTTTGACTTCTCACACTTCCAGAAAGTGAGTGCAGAGGAACTGCGCCAAGTGGAGATGCTTGCCAACGAGATGATTCGCCAAGACTTGCCACTTGAGGAAAGTCGTAACACTCCAATTGCGAAGGCGAAAGAAATGGGAGCGATGGCACTCTTCGGTGAGAAATATGGCGATGAGGTACGTGTCATCAAGTACGGTCCATCTGCAGAGTTGTGCGGTGGTTGCCACGTGGCAAGTACAGGTAAGATAGGTGCGGTGCGCATTGTGATGGAGACCAGTGTGGCTGCGGGTATTCGCCGTATTGAGGCAGTGACAGCAGCCAAGGCCGATGAACTCTACTACAAGCAAGTGGATATGATTGGTGGTCTGCGTGCGCTATTCAACAACGCTCCAGACTTGGCAGGCGCTATCCGCAAAGCCATTGACGAGAACGCGGGCTTGAAGAAACAGATAGAGACCTTCATGGCAGAGAAAGTAGAGCGTTTCCGCGATGAACTGATTGCCAAGGCAGAGGACTACAATGGTATCAAACTGGTGCGCGTAGAAGGTACTGTAGATGCTAACTTGCTGCGTAATGTGCCTATGTTGCTGAAAGGCAAGTTTACGGATGTGAAGTTCGCAGTAGTAGGTGCGACAGAGTGGGAGGGCAAACCCATGATCGCGGTGGTACTGTCGCAACCATTGGTAGATGCAGGAAAGAACGCAGGTCAAATTATCAAGTCGGCTGCTAAGCATATCCAAGGCGGTGGCGGCGGTCAAGCATGGATGGCTACCGCAGGTGGTCGCAATGTAGCCGGATTAGGTGCTGCTATGGAGGAGATGCTGGGTGCGGTATTAGCTAACTAGTCCAACTAGCAGCACTAGTACTACTAGTATAACTAGCCTAACTAGTAAAAAAAAATGAAAACCCTAACAGGT
>CALZHO010000252.1 GCA_945787425.1 uncultured Bacteroidales bacterium | reverse complement strand
GGATTAAAGGCGAGAGGTTAAAGGTTAAAGGTTATAGGTTAAAGGCAAGGTAAACACAACCAACCGCCTTTGTGGGCGATTGGTGTGGAAGTTTCTGCGGGAGGGTGTCCTCTTTATAGAAAGGAGCAAAAAATTCGCAGAGGGAGGAGCAATAAAGTCGGTAATGTACTGTTGGTGGGAGATTAATACATCTCATTAAAAGTGGTGCCGCCACTACCTGTTTGAGTCCCAAATCCGAGACCCATTTGCATAGTGTGTTCTTTACCAATCAATTTTACAATCTCTGATTGTGGAGCTACATATATTTTTTTCATATCTAAATACAAATTGAATAAGCCTACCCCCAGCCCCTCCCAAAAAGGAGGGGAGGGCATAGACGGATGTTATTATTAGAGTTTTTGTCCTTGTACGTTGTACTTAACGCCATCACGGATAATGATGAGTTGTTCATTGACAATAGCCTTAACTGGAGTATCGGTTGTAACGATATTATCAACGCCTGTAGTCTCGTTCTCGTTGAATGCAGCACGAGCGCGAACATTAGTCTTAGTAGTTTGTACGTCAAAGATTACACGCAATCCCTTAATGCTTACAACTTTGTTGTAGAGCTTATTATCCGCTGCCAACCAGTATTGATTTGCACCATTGGTCTTAGCTTCCGCAGTAGCAGAGAGTATAGGCTGCATAGTGATAGTCGTAGCACCATAAGTTTTTACAACAGGAGTAGTAGTGGTATTAATTGTTACATCTGAAAGATCAAATCCGTTGGCATTAGTTTCAGGTTTAATCAAGTATGGTGTACCTGCGACAATAGCTGGTGTAGATTGTTTTGTGAAAGTCAGAATCAACTCTCCGCTTGTATTCTCTGAAAGTGATGTAAAGTCATACAACTCTACGCCAGTACCGAAGATGGATTTAACGGTGTTGTTATCCATTGCGAATGGCAATACAAGAGTATAGAGTGTTCCAGATGCAAATGAACGGGTAACTTCAAGATCTACCGTTACGCCGTTAACCAATACATTGCTGTTATCGCCATCACCCAGTTCGAAAACACAGTCGGTTGCAGCAGCAATCCAAAGTTTGCCATCAGCAGTATTGAAGTAGAAGTTGTAGATGCCCCCTGCGAGAAGGATATTGCCATCGCCACCTTCGGTGTTGGTGTTGGTTCCTAAGTTACCTTCACCTTCTTTTAAGGATTTACCACCGTACCAATATTCGCTTGCATCATCGCCAATTCGTTTGATTTTCACTTCACCATTTACTGGTTGGCAAGTAAGCATTACTTCGTTTTCAACGTCAGTGTTTACTTCCATCTCAATGCCAGTTGCCCAGTCTCCTTCAATGCCCATTAAATAATAGGTGTAAACGACTGGTTTATTCCATGCTGTTACTTCATCCAATGCGCTCCAATGGGTGCGATTGCCACCACCATCAATTACTTCTGCATATGCCCAATCTGCTTGGCATGCATATTTGTACGCGTCGGTTTCTTTTGCACCAACAATAGTGATAGTAAATTTATTTGTCTCACCAGTTACAGCTTCCATCTCTTGGAATGTCCAGTTATTCATACTACCAGCGATATAGCACTTCTCTGTGCCAGCAGGAACAGTAACAGTGTAAGTGAGAGGAACAACATAAGGTGTCAAGCCTTCGAAAGTGATTTTACCTGCAGTAGCATCAAAGATAACAGTGATTTCTTTCTCTGCTGCGAGAGTAATTTTGATGTTGTTATATTCACCAGCATCAGATACTTCTTCATAAGCAGCACCAAGTTGACCATACCCCCATGTATGATCCCAAGTGCCGTCGGTAACTTTGAGCATGTTGTCGCCAGCAGCAAGCGTTACAGTAGCTTTATACACAGTGCCGTCAAGGGTCATACCATTTTCTGCTTTTTTAGGATTATCACCATTGAAAGAACCTGTAATGTAATAGTCGTAGGTAACTACAGGAGCGGCCAATTTAGCGAGCAGTTCATCCCATGTGTACCATGCGTCATCGTAGAAATATGGTTTTGCAGGGTTGATAGTTAAGTCACCTATTTGAGAACCGCTTCCATTGTTAAAAATGATACTTGTATAAGCTCCTTGAGCAAAGGAAATGGAGTAGTACGAGTAAGCATTATATCCTACGGTTCCAACTAATGCCATAGCTGCACCCGGCCAACTTCCATTGTTGCCATTGTCGCTCCACATGTAAGCATTTGCATTTCCCCAATTGTTATTGTCAACATAATAGAGAGTGGTTGCAGTAACTGCTGTGATTGCGACAGTTACATCAGTTGCTGGCATCATAAAGGTGTAAACATTATTGTTGCCAGTAATCGTATTTCCGTTATAGGTTACATTCAAAACATATCCTTCAGCAGGGGTAGCGGTGAAAGATACTTCAGCACCAGTTTGTGCCTTCGCAGGACCTGCAACGAGCGTATAGTTTGTTTGTGTCGCAGGGTAAGTAATATTGAATTCTGCAGCAGGAGGTTCTGGGCAAGTGATATGAACCGTTCCATCTGCAAGAGTGTATGTGATAGTTACAGTACCTTCTGCTAAAGAAGTAAATTTGATATTACCTCCGCCATCTTCAACTGTACAATT
>CALZHO010000251.1 GCA_945787425.1 uncultured Bacteroidales bacterium | reverse complement strand
CACCGAGGATATGCCAGGTTGGCTTGTGGCAAACAATGGCACTATCACCATTGCCCTTGACATCGAACTTACCCCTGCCCTCATCGAAGAAGGTATCGCGCGCGAACTCATCAACCGTATCCAGAACCTGCGCAAGTCCTCTGGCTTGGAGATTACCGACCGCATTGCCGTGCAACTGGAGAACCGCGAGGAGATTGCCGCAGCCGTGAAGAACTGCAACGACTACATCGCTTCGCAAGTCCTCGCCACCTCACTCACTTTGGAGGACAATCTCACCGACGGCACCGCCCTCGAGATGGACGGCTATACTATCCATTGTATCATTAAGAAAGCATAACTACGTATGAAAAAAATCCTATTCTTGAGCCTTGCGCTCGTAACGCTTATGGCATGTACTAAAAATGAGAACCCATTGCTCGTAGAGCAGAACACACCTTTTGGTGTACCTGCCTTCGACAAAGTGAAAATCGAACACTATCTGCCTGCTTTTGAGAAAGCTATCGCAGAGAACGAAGCAGAGATTGCTGCTATCGCCAACAACCCCGAAGCACCTACTTTCGCCAACACCATTGAGGCATTGGACCGTAGTGGCGAACTGCTGAACAAAGTAGTGGGCGTGTTCTTCAATGTCATCGAAGCCGACGGCAACGATGAGATGAACGCTATCGCCGAAGAAGTATCACCCAAACTCTCCGCACTCAGCGACGGTATCATCCTCAACAACGCTCTCTTCCAACGCGTGAAAGCCGTATATGAGCAAAGAGAAAGTCTTGGCTTGAATGAGGAGCAAATGCGCTTACTGACCGAGACCTTCAAGTCGTTTGCCAACAACGGCGCCAACCTGCCAGAGGACAAGAAAGCACGCCTCAAAGAGATTAACCAAGAACTTGGTCTGCTCTCCCTCCAATTCGGCAACAACGTTGTAGCAGAGACCAATGCCTACCAACTCTTCATCACCGATGAGGCAGAGCTCAAGGGTCTTCCAGAAAGCGCCAAAGCCGCAGCCAAAGAAGAAGCCGTGGCAGCCGGTCGCCCAGAAGCATGGCTCTTTACCCCTAAACGCACCAGCTTCACCCCAGTACTCCAATACTGCGAGAACCGCGAACTGCGCAAGGAGCTTCTTATGGCATACACCACCCGCGGCAACCATGACAACGAGTACGATAACAAAGCAGTAATCGTTAAGACCATGCAACTTCGCGTGGAAAAAGCACAACTCTTTGGCTATACCAACCCTGCGGACTATATCCTCGCTGACTGCATGGCACACGATGCTAAGACCGTGGACGCATTCCTTCAATCCGTATGGGAACCAAGTTTGGCTGCTGCTAAGCGCGAAGCCGCAGAACTGCAAAAGATGATGGACAAAGACCTACCAGGCGAGAAACTCCAACCATGGGACTGGTGGTACTACGCCGAGAAACTGCGCGTGGAGAAATATGCCCTCAACGAGGAAGAACTCAAACCATACTTCGAGCTGAGCAACGTGCGCAAGGGTGCCTTTGGTTTGGCAAACAAACTATATGGACTGAACTTCGAGAAACTGGAGAATATGCCAGTATATAACCCAGAGGTTGAGGTATTCAAAGTTACATATGCTGACGGTGGCTTGGTAGGTATCCTCTACACCGACTACTTCCCACGCGCAGGCAAACGCCCAGGTGCATGGATGAACAATATCTGCAACCAATACGTGGATGCCAACGGTGTGGACCACCGCCCTGTCATCATCAATGTGGGTAACTTCAACAAACCTACCGCGGGCAACCCATCGCTGCTCTCTATGGACGATGTAGAGACCCTCTTCCACGAGTTCGGTCACGCATTGCACGGATTGATGTCAAAAGCCACTTACCAATCATTGGCTGGTACTAACACCCCACGCGATTTTGTGGAGTTGCCAAGCCAATTCATGGAGAACTACTGCTACCACCCAGAGGTGCTGAAGACCTACGCGTTCCACTATCAAACAGGCGAACTCATCCCAGAGGAGTTAGTAGCAAAAATCAACAAGGCAGGCACCTTCAATCAGGGCTTCGTACAAACCGAATTGCTCAGTTCTTCTATCCTCGATATGGATTATCACAAGATGACCAGCACCGAGCCATTTGACGTGAACGCATTCGAGGCAGAGTCGATGAAGAAGATGCACATGATTCCAGAGATCATCACCCGCTATCGCTCTACTTTCTACAACCACATCTTCACCACGGGTTATGCTGCTGGCTACTACAGCTACACATGGGCAGCCGTGTTGGATGCTGATGCGTTTGCGGCCTTCGAGGAGACAGGCGACATCTTCAACCCTGAGATGGCGAAGAAGTTCCAACACCTCTTGGAGCAAGGGGGCACACGCGATGCAGCCTTGCTCTACCAAGAGTTCCGTGGCAAGGATGCCGATCCTAAGCACCTTATGAAACGCTGCGGATTTATCAAGTAAATAGATTAACTATATTAACTAGTACGACTAAGCCATAATAGTTCCAATAGCCAAACCCATGAGATACTTCCTCAAGAACATAGCCCAAGATAGCATGCTAAGAACGATACTGCTAATCGTTCTTGGCGTGGCTATGTGGGTGCCATCGTTCTTTGAGCAAGAGTAC
>CALZHO010000250.1 GCA_945787425.1 uncultured Bacteroidales bacterium | reverse complement strand
ATCTTTGCTACCGTCTGGAAGGTAAGTAACGGCAGTCGCAGCGTCTTTTTGATTAGACCTGGTGCTCCAAAAGCCCTTAAACGGCTTTTGAGCATTTTCAATTTCGGTTTGATGCGTTTCACCAAGCGTCTTGTCAGAGAGTTTTTTACTCGCCTTATTCATAATGCCCAACTGTTCACGCATCAAATTGATATGCTCACCAATTACGCGGTTGACATCCATCTGTTTGTTGTACACCAAACTCAGATATTTATCAGCTTGTGTAGCGTGCTCCGATAAACTAATGCCATTGATAGAAGCTGTGCTTGCCAAGAATTTTTGGTTGGCCGCGTTTGCCTCTTCAACCGAATTTTGATAGCTTATGAAAGACGCTACACCAGCAGCAAGTCCACCTGCCACCAATATACCCCATCCAACTGGGTTGGTTAAAAGGAATGGTACAGCGGTGGTAGCGAGCCAAGGTGCTACGTGTGAACCAATCAAGGACCCTACAGCCATACCAGCCACCGATCCTCCGATAGCTCCAAACATACTTGTCGTACTTCCCTCTTCACCTAATTGAGAACCAAAATAGCCACCCATCATAGTTCCTGCCATACCGCCAATACCACCAGTATAAACGCCAATAGCTTGATTGATTCGAGAGCGTTGCATTTGAGTGTAACGGCGAGTGTAACGGGCTACCACCTCTGGGGCAGCTGTTTTGAGCTTTGGGTTGTCCATCAAACCGTCAATCACGCCAGTACCAGAAGCATTACCGCCCATACGCACCATCGTATTCCAAATTGAAGCCAATGCGCCACGCAACCCCGTGAATCCCTTAACCACTTTGGTCAAAGAATTGAATTGCGTAATCATTAAGCCTAAAGAACGAACATTGCTGACAATTAACGTACTAAAATTGAATAAAGCCCTGAAGATGCGCAAAGGTATAAGAATTGCTGACAATTTCAACTGAAGTTCCAGCCACAACTTAATAAATGGGCTAAATCGCTTATACAAGCTCACCATCATCATGGTGAACTCCTTCAGCATATTGATGAGATCCAGCAACGTCTGGCCAAGACTTTTAATTAACTCGGATGCTTCATCCGTATGCAACCAATCAATTGTCTCTTTAAGCATCTGGCGTATTTGACCATCCAATGATTCAAAAGCCTTCATGCCGTTCTCAGTAAACATAGAAGTAAGCTGTGCCCACAGACCCTGGATCGTATTCTTTTTAGCATCAGCCAATTCTGCCGTGATACCTTCAGACAGAAAGTTCTCTTGAACGATTCTGTTCCATTCATCAACATTCTTGATCAAAGCTACGGCACCTTGGGCCGCTGTTCTATGGAACATCTGGTAAATTTTATCCACAGACAAACCTGCTCGATTCAAATCAGTGAATATATCAACTAAATCGCGCAAATCACCCTTCTCGTCAAAACGCTTAATACCCAATTTTTCCCAAACAGCAGCCTGCTTTTTGGTTGGGTTCACAATGTTGGCCATGATAGTACGCATCGTTGTACCGGCTTGGGATCCCTTAATACCAGCATTACCCAAGATACCAATACCTGCCGTAGCCTCTTCAAATGACACGCCACCGGCAGACAACAGAGAAGCAGCATACTTGTATGACTCTGCAATCTCCATCAAAGTCGTATTAGACATGGTGAAAGTCTGAGTCATAATATCAGCAGCGTGTCTCACATTGGCAGGATCAATACCATAACCAGTCATAATATTGGTGACAACATCAGCGGTTTCGCCCAAATCTGAGTCACCTACCAATGCAATATCTGCAATAGGACGAATAGCTTTAGTAATATCTTCCAGCTTGAAGCCGGCCATCGCAAGAAACTTGCTGGCATCAGCGACCTCTGGGGCAGAGAACTTTGTTTCAATACCCACGTTTCTGATTACGCGCTCCATAGCAGCAAATCGCTGATTAAAGTTGTCGCGAGTATCGTGAGATTGTAAAATATTTTTAGTAGTGGTAATAAGATTGTTGTATTCAGCAGCATCCTTCATTACCTTGCTCATCAGCGCACCGAATCCTGTGATACCATACGCCACGCCCATACCCTTGATCATGTCGAGAGCACTAATACCACCAGAGTCAAGCATGGAAGGACCCAAAGCCCTATAAGCCAAATTGTTTTGATCTAAAACACTTTTGGATTTGGCAACTCGTGTGGTGCGAGTTTTTGAGGCTTTGGGGGATTTATGGGTAGAAGCTTTAGCATCACTGCCACCATCAACCACATTGGTGGTATTTCCGCCACCACCCCCTTGATTAGATCTTGTATTTCTTCCGCCTTTAGTAGTTCCAGTATTGATAGTGATTGTTCTGGAAGCAGCTGCCAGCTCGTTGATTTTAGTTAATTTTGCAATAATCCTATCCAGCTTTCGGTTAGCTTCGGCACATGAAAAGTTGATTTTGGGAGTCGTTTTTCCCACCTTCTGAAACAACTTCATGGTTGCCGTGAGCTTCTTAGTAAACGCATCCAGGTTGTTCTGTGCCGTAACCAGACCTTGTGTGCTGGTTTGGAAAGCATTGATAACCTTGGACGCATTATCCGTGACTTTAATAGTATAATTTACTGTATAATTCTCTGC
>CALZHO010000249.1 GCA_945787425.1 uncultured Bacteroidales bacterium | reverse complement strand
GTGCACATCTTTTACCGCTTCATATAGGGCTTCTACGTTGGAAACCAGATGATTGTCTATCTCCGAGAAGTCAGCTAACATCATCTTGCCCCAATGCAAAAACTGCTCTAATGGTTCTGGTTCGGGACGCATATCGCGATACAAGGAGTATAGGCGCATGACCAGTGTTAGTTGGTCAGCCACATGCAGATCGGACAGGGAACGAAAGCACTCGTTGATGGTCATCACGCGTGGGGAGAAGATAGGTCGTGATAGTGCTTGTCCTAAATATCTGCGGAAGAATAATCCAGCACGGCGATTGGGAAATACAAACGTGTATTCCGATAATCCATTGCCCACCTCGTGGGCAAACACCTGTGCTAATCGTTGTAGGTATGACATATCTCCTGCCTCTAACCTTTCACCTTTCACCTTTCACCTTCAACCTCATCGCCTCCCATCCTTTGCGCAAAACACCTTTTACACGCGAAATGATAGACCATGTCTTGCTTGCAGGAGGAATCTCAGTGAGTAATGTATCTACATCGGGTCCAACCGTCAACTGCTCTGGGTAAACGACCATGGAGCTGAAACTGGTGAAATGCTGCGTCAACATGGTAGGAATCTCCTCGAAAAGAGGGTGGTAACTGGCTGTGGATTTACGCGAAGACAAGAGCACCAGCATATCATTTTCCACTATGGTCTGCGAGATGATACCCACCTCTTCCCAACCATCCATATTGCGGAAAGCAGCACGCAAGTATTTACCAGGACGACGACACATGGCTTGCAATGCCACTTGCGTATCAGGATGTGCATAGAAGACTACCTTTGCCCCCAACTCGCCTGACAGACGACGCACCAGACCAAAGCAAGTGATAAAGTCGCGCTCCTTCTCGGCATAGCGTGGAACTGCCACCACAAGGCGATTGATGGTGTTGATAGGTTGCGATTCATTGTAAACAATCACTGACTTGCTCGTATGTTCCACCATATCCGACACGTCTTTCCAATCAGTCGATTGCTTGATTTCTATGTTATCCAGCGAAGCCATCTCACCAATCTCGCGCATCGCGGGACGTAGGTCTTTCCCCACTGAAGTCAGCAACCAATAGTCATCTTCGTGATCAGCTTCTAACTTAGCACTCTCCTGCAATGCCAACTCCTTGGCGGCATGTTCGGATATAAAACTGGCAGTGGTGCACAGCACCAAAATCATTAGGACAGAAGCATTTAGCACATCCGAAGACAAGAGCCCCATCTGGTACGCAATCGTGACAATCGCCAATGTACCTGCTGCGGTGGCATGGGAAAGACCGAAAATCAGTTGTCGCTCGTGTTTGGAGAAACGGAAAACGACTTGCGCAATCCATGCAGCAAGACCCTTGCCAATCAACTTGGTGATAATCATTACAACCGCAATGGTCACAGTGGTCCAGCCGCTCCAAAAAGCATGAATATCAATCATCAAACCCACGTTGATGAGGAATAATGGCACGAAGATACTATTGCCAACGAAGTTGATACGGTTCATGAGTGGCGAGCGGTTAGGCAACAAGCGATTGAGTGATACACCACATAGGAAGGCACCTAAGATACCTTCAAGACCTGCCAAGTCAGCGAGTAATGCGCTACCGACCAGCATTAGCATCACTACCATAAACTCGGAAATAGGGTCGCGATAGCGTTTGAAGAACATGCGCGCAAAGCGAGGGAAGAGCCATAGTACGCTGAGTAGGAATATAGCCAATAAGGAAAATTGTATCGCGTACTCCGTGATGTTCTGTACCGAACGGCTCCAATCTTCTACGATAGCTAACACAATGAGTGACAGAATGATGGCCACCATAGTGGCTCCCACTGTAATATTGACTGCCACATTCTTCTGCACGCCATAGCGACTGACAATAGGATAGGTCATCAGCGTATGACTACCATACATGGCACCTAATAACAGACTGGGCAGCCAACCAAAAGAAAGGAGAAAACGACTGGTAATAAGACCCAAACCAAAAGGAATGAAGAATGTACACAATCCGAAGAAGAGAGAGCGATATTTGTATTGTTTGAAATCGTTGATGTCCATTTCGCTACCCGATTGGAACATGATATACAGCATGCCCAGCGAGCCGAGAATCTTGATTGTTGGATCTCCTGCTACAATATTTAGTACAGATGGACCTATTACAATACCTGCCAGGATAAAGCCCACAATGCTGGGCACGTGAATCTTGCGACACACGATAGGCACAAACCAAATAATGCCAATGACTATAGTTAGTATCAATAATGCATCCATAATCCCTCAACCTTAAACATGAAACCTTCAACCTTAAATATACCTTCCCGTTATGCTATTTTTGTTTTCTCGTATTTCTTCCACTGTGCCAGTAGCGACGACGGTGCCACCTTCGCGGCCACCATCGGGACCCATGTCCACAATATAATCGCAGGAGCGAATGACATCGGGGTTATGTTCGATGATAATCACGGTATTGCCCTTATCCACCAAGCGGCGCAGGACACCCATCAGTACGCGGACATCCTCGAAATGCAGACCCGTAGTAGGTTCGTCCAAAATATACAAGGTATTGCCTGTACCTGGGCGTGCAAGTTCGGTTGCCAGCTTC
>CALZHO010000248.1 GCA_945787425.1 uncultured Bacteroidales bacterium | reverse complement strand
TTCGGTAGGGGTACCCTTCTGCTCGGCAATCTGCTCAGCAGTCTGCTCATCTACATAGGCTTTGCCTTGTTTGATAAACTCGATAGCAAGGTCGTAGAGCTGTTGGAAATAGTCGGAAGCGTAGTAGATATTGCCCCACTTGAATCCCAACCAAGCGATGTCTTGTTGGATCGAGTCCACATATTCCACATCCTCTTTGACGGGGTTGGTGTCATCAAAACGCAGGTTGCAGACTCCGTTGTATTTCTCAGCGATACCAAAGTCCATGCAGATGGCCTTGACGTGACCGATATGCAGGTAACCATTTGGCTCTGGCGGGAAACGTGTCTGAATACGTCCGTCGTTCTTACCTTCTTGTAAATCTTTTTCTACGATCTGCTCAATAAAATTGAGACTTCTTTCTTCTATTTCCATAAACGTATAGTGTAGTATTGTTTAGCGTTGTGTAGTATTGTGTAGAGTTGTTTAGTTGTATCCTCTCACAATTCCTCGTGGCGAGCCTTTGACGAAGTCAAGGATAAGGTCGCGTTCTGGGCTTTGTGGCAGGGTGGTCTCAATCTGCTCTACTGCTTGGCTGACGTTCAAGCCAGAGAGATATAGGATGCGATAGGTGTTTTGGATAGCTGTAATTTGCTCTTGGGTGAACGCACGGCGGTTGAGTCCTACGGAGTTGATACCGCAATAGGAGATTGGTTCGCGAGCAGCAATGATGTATGGAGGAACATCCTTATTAATCTTTGAGCCACCTTGAACCATCACATGTGCACCGATATGCGAGAACTGGTGCACTAAACTACCACCACCGATAATAGCCCAATCATCTACCACCACTTCGCCTGCGAGTTGAGTAGCATTGGACATGATGATATGGTCGTGCAACACGCAATCGTGCGCCACATGGCAATATGCCATGATAAGGCAGTGGTTGCCTACCACGGTTTTGCCTTTAGAGGCTGTGCCACGGTGGATAGTGGCGAACTCGCGGATAGTGGTGTTATCACCAATGATGGCATATGTCTTTTCTCCTTTGAACTTGAGGTCTTGTGGATCGCCAGCGATAACTGCGCCCGAATAGATATGGCAGTTTTTGCCGATACGCGTACCGCTGTAGATGGTGACATTATTGTCAATCACGGTGCCTTCGCCTATCTCTACATCGTTGTGAATGCAAGAGAAATGTCCAACCGTTACAGATGGGTGAAGCTTCGCTTCAGGATGAATGTAGTTCATATCTTTTAAAGTTAAAACGGGAAGGTGAAAACTGAAAACTTATTTTCCCCAATCCTTGTTATTATTCATTTATTTTTGCTGTTTTCCGCTGCAATTTTATTGCGCAAGCGTTTCGCGCATTGCGTATTGAAAGTATGTCCAGGTCGCAACGCAGCGATCTTGCCTTGAATACGGCAGCCAACGAGCGACATGTCTCCAATAAGGTCCAGCAACTTGTGACGCGCTGGCTCGTTGGGGTAGTTCAGCGGACTGAGATAGCCCAACTTGTTGGCATCCAAGCGTGGCTGCCCCAGTTTGTCAGTCATGTAGTCCAATCCCTCTTGGGTCATAGGTGTTTCGTAGATGACGAGGGCATTCTGTAGGTCGCCACCTTTGATGAGTCCCATGCGCAGCAATGGTTCAATCTCGCGTACGAAGCAGAACGTGCGTGCTGCGGATAGTTCGCGTTTGTAATCAGCGAGGTCGTGAATTTCTGCACTCTGTTCGCGTAAGATTCCACTTTCGTAGGCAATAGTTACACCTGCCTCGTAGTGGTCGCATGGCTGGATTACCATCTTGTTGCCTCGCTCGGAGATATATTCGATGGGCTCGGTAACAACGAATACTTTTTGCTCTGCTTCTTGCTCTTGCAAGCCCACTTTTTCGATGGATTGGATATAATATTTCGCGCTACCGTCTAAGATAGGCATCTCTGGTGCATCCACCTCAATGAGGCAGTTATCCACGCCCATAGCATAGAGGGCGGATAGTGCGTGTTCTACGGTGGACACTTTCCATGCGCCACGCTCAAGTACTGTTCCGCGCTCGGTAGCAGTGACATAGTCAGCAATCGCTTCGTAGGTAGGACGCCCATCGAGGTCAGTACGACAAATGCGCACACCCGTGTTCTCCTCTGCGGGGAGGAAGTTAGCATGGATAAATAGTCCGGTATGTAATCCTTTTCCTTCAAAGGAAAACGGTGCTTTTAATGTATGTTGCTTCATTGTTTTATTACCATTTTTTGTACACTACTCCAACGTAGTATGAAATTCGCTGCAAAGATAGTGAAAAAAAACGATATACACAAAAATAATAACAAATTATCAAGATACAGCATCATAAAGTCTCAAGTACGCGTTGGAGCCATTGCCAGCATTTGCCAGTGGAACTGATGCTCAGGCGCTCTTGTGGTGAGTGGACACCGAACATTTGAGGACCAATAGAAACCATATCCAGATATGGATACTTCTCCAAGAACAAACCGCACTCCAAGCCCGCATGGATAGCCAATACCTTTGGCTCCGCAGCAAATAGGTCTTGATATGCTTTCTTCGTCACTTCCAACAATGGCGATTGTGGGTTAGGCGCCCAACCTGGATAGCCGTCACCATGCGTCACCT
>CALZHO010000247.1 GCA_945787425.1 uncultured Bacteroidales bacterium | reverse complement strand
CGATATACTCATCCAGACCTACATAATCAGCACCTGCCTCTTTTGCAGCTGCCTCTTGGTCTGCAGTACACAATGCGAGTACGCGAACTTGCTTACCTGTACCGTGAGGGAGACTTACCACGCCACGAACCATTTGGTTTGCCTTACGTGGGTCAACACCCAAACGTACATCTACATCTACACTAGCATCAAACTTAGTAGTAGTGATCTCTTTCACCAACGCAGCAGCCTCTGCCACGGTGTAGAGCTTACCTGCTTCAATCTTCTCAGCAGCAAGCTTTTGATTCTTTGTCAATTTTGCCATAATAGTGATTGAAGTTTAATTATTTAACGGTAATACCCATACTACGAGCGGTACCCTTTACCATGCTGATAGCGCTCTCTACGGTGAAGCAGTTCAAATCTACCATTTTATCAGTAGCGATAGCCACTACTTGCTCCTCTGTGATGGTTGCCACTTTATTACGGTTAGGTTGGCTTGAACCACTCTTAACCTTAGCAGCTTCCTTCAATTGAACAGCAACTGGTGGAGTCTTAACGATAAAATCAAATGATTTGTCAGTGTAAACAGTAATTACAACAGGCAAAATTTTACCTGCCTTCTCCTGCGTTCTGGCATTGAATTGTTTACAAAACTCCATGATGTTCACACCCTTAGAACCCAGTGCAGGACCTACTGGTGGTGATGGGTTTGCTGCGCCACCTTTAATCTGGAGTTTGATAAATCCAGCAATTTCTTTAGCCATAATTTAATTTTGTTTTACTTTGTTAATAGTTTTGTTATTTATAAACTACCGAGTAGTACAACGGCCCGTAACAAATGCCTCCTACTCCTTAGCTACTTGATCGAAGCCCAACTCCAGCGGTGTTTGACGATCAAAAATCGTAACAACCACTTTGAGTTTGCGTTTGTCTTGCGACACCTCGTTGATGACACCTTCAAATCCGTTGAATGCGCCTGTTATCACCTTCACGCGCTCGCCTACCAAGAATGTCTCCTCCATCATGGTATCTACCTCAATATCGTCCACATTGCCGACAATCTTATTGATCTCAGCTTGAGACACTGGAGCAGGTTTGATAGAAGATTTACTCTCACTCAGAAAACCAAGCACATTAGGGATGTTACGCAACAGTGGATAACATTCGTCGGTCAAATTGCACTCTACGAGCACATAACCAGGCAACATGTTGCGTTCTTTCACCACACGCTTGCCACCACGAAGAGCTACCACCTTTTCTGTTGGGATTAAAACTTGAGACACATACTCCTTAAACAAGGTAGAGGTGACCAAAGCACCTTCAATGTACTCCTTCACCTTGTTCTCCTTGCCGCTAATCGCGCGGAGCACGTACCACTTAAAATTGCTTTCTGCCATATTCAAACAATTTACCGTTGATTAGAATAAGCCATAAACAAAAGTCATAATCGACTCAAAACAGAAGTCCATCAGCCATACAATCAGCGCCAATATTATGGAAGCTATCAACACTAGCACTGCGCTTTTAGACAATTCTTTGCGAGTTGGCCAACTTACTTTGTGAACCAACTCATTGTAGGATTCTTTCAAATTCTCAACGAGCTTCATATCAGTAGTTTTTATCTTATTTCATTATTTGCGCCAAACATCTGGCCTCAGCAGCAGCCGAAGTCAGACGGAAGCTATTTTTTGTAACAGCACGGAAGGCAGGAATCGAACCCACATTGACGGTTTTGGAGACCGCTTTCTTACCATTAGAAGACTTCCGTAAATTGATTGCCGAAGCCGAAACTTCGGCAATCATTTATCATTGACCTAAATATTAGTCAATCAATTTGGTAATCTGACCAGAACCTACGGTACGACCACCCTCGCGGATAGCGAAACGAAGACCCTCAGAGCAAGCAACTGGGTAGATCAACTTAACTTGAATCTCCAAGTTGTCACCTGGCATAACCATCTCTGTACCCTCTGGCAATGTAATCTCGCCAGTTACGTCCATTGTACGGATGTAGAATTGTGGACGATAGTGGTTGTGGAATGGAGTGTGACGGCCACCTTCCTCTTTCTTCAAGATATAAACAGAAGCCTTGAACTCGCTATATGGTTTAACCACACCTGGGTGGGTAATTACCATACCACGACGAACCTCATCTTTATCGATACCACGGAGCAACAAACCTACGTTATCACCTGCCTCACCTTGGTCAAGCAACTTGCGGAACATCTCCACACCAGTAACAACAGATTTCTTACCCTCAGCACCAAGACCGATCAATTGAACTTCGTCACCTACTTTCACGACACCTGTCTCGATACGACCTGTAGCTACAGTACCACGACCTGTGATGGAGAATACGTCCTCTACTGGCATCAAGAATGGTTTATCAATAGCACGTGGAGGCAATTGAATCCATGTGTCGCAAGCATCCATCAACTCCATAACCTTCTCCTCCCACTCTGGAACATGATTCAACGCACCAAGAGCAGAACCACGGATAATAGGAGTGTTGTCGCCGTCGAACTCATAGAATGAAAGAAGCTCACGCATCTCCATCTCAACGAGATCAAGCATCTCAGCGTCATCAACAAGGTCGCACTTGTTCATGAAGACAACCAAGCGGGGAACGTTCACCTGACGAGCG
>CALZHO010000246.1 GCA_945787425.1 uncultured Bacteroidales bacterium | reverse complement strand
CGACACATAACCGATACATAACCGATACATAACCGATACATAACCGATACATATGAATACCCCATGAATACCCTACGAATATCCCACGAATACCCCAAGCATAGGAGAAACGAAGGAGAAACGAAGGAGAAAAGGAGGAGATAAATACCCATACACTCCATAATCCTTAAACTTTTAAGACTCTTAAAACTTTTTCAACTCAAAATTTGCACATCCGCAAATTTTTCTGTACCTTTGCACTCTTAATTCAAAATACATAATTCAAAATTTATAATTACATTCGGGTTATGGCTAAAACAGAGATTTCCACATTAGGCGAGTTCGGACTCATCCGCCACCTCACCAAAGACATCAAACACCTTCAACCCTCCACCCAAAAGGGCATCGGAGACGACGCTGCCGTGCTTAATTTCGGCAGCAAACGCACCCTTGTCACCACCGACCTCTTGCTCGAAGGCATACACTTCAACCTCGAATATGTGCCTCTCAAGCACCTCGGGTACAAGGCGGCTGTTGTCAATTTCTCCGACATCTACGCCATGAACGCTACCCCTACGCAAATAACTGTTTCTCTGGGAATTAGCAAGCGCTTCTCAGTAGAAGACCTCGAAGAACTATACAGCGGCATCCGCCTCGCTTGCGAACGCTACAACGTTGATCTTGTCGGCGGTGACACCTGCGCCTCTATGACAGGACTCACCATCTCCATCACCTGTTTGGGCGAAGCATACGATTCAGACATCGTCTATCGCAACGGTGCCAAAGAGCACGATCTCGTTTGTGTCACAGGTAATCTCGGCACTGCATACATGGGTCTGCAACTCCTTGAGCGCGAACGCATTGTCATGAATGCCAACGAGAAAGCTACCCCTGCCTTCGAGGGTCGCGAGTATCTGCTCGAACGACAACTCAAACCCGAAGCGCGTCGCGATATTATCGCCAAACTCCATGAAGCAGGCATCAAGCCAACCGCCATGATGGACATCTCCGACGGACTGAGCAGCGAACTCATGCATATCTGCACGCAGTCCAATGTCGGTTGCTCTATCTATGAGGACAAACTGCCAATCGACTACCAAGCCGCAGCCCTTGCCGAAGAGATGAACCTCAATATCGTGACTTGCGCCCTCAATGGCGGCGAAGACTACGAACTACTATTCACCTGTAGTTTAGACGATTACGAGAAACTCATCCCATTAGAGGACGTTTACCTCATCGGTCATATCACCAAACCCGAATACGGCATCAACCTTATCGGTCGCAACGGCGAAGAGATTGCCCTCCAAGCCCAAGGCTGGAATGCCTTTGACGCCCAAAAGGCGAAATAATCCAACCCGCCAAAGGCGCACAACCTCATGAAGTGACACAACATGAACATAGTCATCCTCGGCACAGCATATCCCTTCCGTGGCGGTTTAGCCACTTTCAACGAACGCCTTGCACGCCAACTGCAAGCGGAAGGACATACGGTGGAAGTCATCACTTTCACCCTGCAATATCCGTCTTTCCTCTTCCCAGGCAAAACGCAATACTCCACCGAGAAAGCACCTACTGACCTACGGATCAGCCAGCAAGTCCATTCCTGCAACCCATTCAATTGGATAAAAGTCGGTCATCGCATACGCAAGATGCAACCCGATATGCTCATCACTTGCTATTGGATGGCATTCTTCGCTCCCTGCTATGGCATGATTCAGCGCCTCGTCCAACGCAATGGCAAAACACGCTGTATCGCATTGGTACACAATATGATACCGCACGAACCGAGCATACTTGACAAACTCTTTGCACCATTCTTCGTGCGCCATACCGATGGTTTTGTGGCACTCTCCGAGAGTGTGGTGCAAGACATCAACCGCTTTGACCATGGCACCAAGCCAAAGACCTCCTACCCTCACCCTATCTACGACCACTATGGCGAACCCATGAGCAAGGAGGAGGCATGCCAAGCACTCCACCTCAATCCCGAAAACCAATACATGCTCTTCTTCGGCTTAGTGCGTGCATACAAAGGGCTTGACCTCTTGTTAGATGCCTTTGGCAAAGTCAAAGACCAACTGCCTAATTTGCAACTGATTATCGCGGGCGAATTTTACGAAGAGGAAGACAAGTACCGCGCACAAATAGCCCATAATGGTTTGACAAACAGAGTAATAATCAAAAACGAGTTTATAGCAGATGCCGATCTGCGCAAGTATTTCGGAGCAGCCGATTTGATAGTCCAACCCTACAAATCTGCTACGCAGAGTGGCGTAACGCAAGTGGCTTTCCACTTCGAGAAACCCATGCTTGTAACCAATGTCGGCGGATTGGGCGAGATAGTCCACGACCACAAGATGGGCTATGCCGTCGAACCTAACGCCGAAGCCATTGCCCAAGCCCTCACCGACTACTACACCCACAACCGCCAACCCGACTACACCCAATACCTCATCCAGCAAAAAGACCGCTACTCCTGGACAGGCATGGCACAAACATTTTATACCATTTACAACCAACTAAAATAACGCTTTAGCCATTTTCGCACCTTTGGTGCCATCAACGTGAGCGAAGCGAACCACTTTCGCTTTAGCCACTAACGTGAGCGAAGCGAACCTAAAAATTATGAACGAAGTGAAACTTTTCCTCA
>CALZHO010000245.1 GCA_945787425.1 uncultured Bacteroidales bacterium | reverse complement strand
AAACTAAATAAATCAGGATTACTTCCTACTTCGCACAATCGATATACAGCGTGTAGTGTCGAGGCATCACCACTATATGTATCACCAGCCATAAACAATACAGGTTTAGTTTGAGTTGGCTGTACTGATGTCTCGCTCCATGCATAGAACTCATAACCGCAAGGGATTGTACCTAATTGTTCTGGGGTTGGTTCAGGAAGCACACATTCTCCGTTCTCAACCACAGCATCAGGCACGCCAGTACCACCTATGGCATTACCAAGATTGAATTTAATGCATGGTTTCCACATCGCATAGAGATTAAGGGTAATCCATTGTGCGCCGTCCAACTCACCCGATACTGGCAGATTGTAGTAATTCTGATTGATATTATAGGTTGTACCTTGTCCATTCGCCTGAGTGTTCCATCCTACCAATGTATAACCTTCGCGAGTTGCATTCGTACAGAATTGCAGTTGAGAAGCTAATTGAGGATATTTATTTACCTCATTTTCTACTTTATAGGTTCGGTCTTGCGTACTGCAACTCATGCTTGCATCTATAGCGTTAGCATTATAAACAATGTGTACACCTACTGGCTTTTCACAACTTGGGTTGGTAGAATAGTATCTGGTGCACTTGTCTATTAGTTTATAGAGGAAGACATGATATGACTGAGTATTTTGATATGTTTTAAAACGATTACTTTGATACTCTTGCATAACATAAGTTGTAGCATTTACAGGTTGTAATGCTCCTGCAGGGCAATTTTTAGAGTTTACTTGTTCTCCAGTAGTTAATTGCCACCAACTTACAGCATCTTGCAACGCAATATCTGAACCTGCCTTGAAATACTTAGTCCCATTTTGTATTGTAAATCGGGAAGCATTATCACCCGTTCCTCTCGTTACAGTTAGTTGTACAGCTCCACTAGGTAATACTGTAGAATAGTCCCCTTCATCATCCTGTAAGCCACTTGTGATATTAGCATAATTATTTCCATCTCCATGACCGCTGTATACATATGGAGTCGGATTATTTGATACTAATATATATATTCCATTTGTTACCTCATCTATCGTAGTAACCTTGCGATATACTTGAGTAGCATCTCCCTCGCACTTAGAATACAATGCGCGGAGTGTACAATCACTATTGACAGTGTAGTTTGCGCCACCTTTATAGATAGTTCCTGCGGGTTTAGATGTGCTTTCTGTGTAATCTTCGTTGGCTACAATCCAACCTTCGAAGGTGTCGTAGAAGCCACAACTTACATTTGTGATATTTGGTAGTGTAATTGTATTTTCGGTTGACAACACTTCTAATGTTTCTGAACCATCAAATATACCCTTATCATTGTGTATAAAAGTAACTGTATAGCGTGTTGCCACATTAATAGTAATGGTTACATCGGCAGTGATTGTTGTTTGATTGATAGTTAAAGTTGCACTCTGTTTATCAGCAGCAACCTCCCATGTATAGTCAGTGCCTACTGTCCATGACTTACCACCACCAGTAATAGAGATTGTTGCAGGTAATCCATAATCACCTGTACATGTATAGTGTAGTGTAAATGGCGTTTCGCTTGATTTGATAGTTGTTTTATTTTCTGTATTCGTATAATTGCTACCGTTATGTGTCAATGTGTAGTTTGTTTCTGTCCATTGTGCATAGAGAGTAATAGGTGAGGTGGCAGGGTTGTATTCTGCACCTGCTGCACCTACGTGATTTCCACCACTTTCTGCATCAAACCAACCATTAAAGGTATATCCAGGACGCGTAGCATTAGGAAGGAAAATCTTTTGATTTTCGCAACTGGTTGTAAATGATGCTGTAGAACCGCTACCGCCATTATAGTTATAGTTGACTGTCTTTGCACCACTGAAAGGAGTTGCGGTTACGGTGTTAGAGAATACTTCACAGTCGCCGACAGATACTACATAATATTGATATGAAGTACATTCCGTCAGTCCTGTGATGGTAGCAGTAGTTGTATTAACAGTAATGTTATCTACTACAACAGCATCCGTTTCTGCATTGCGTACTTGCAGTTTGGTGATACCCGTTGTTGAGCTTGGGGCAGTCCATGTCAAAGTCGCCGAATTAGCAGTCGTACCCGATATAGTCAAATTGGTCGCAGGCGCTAAAGCACAACATTGGGTAACATAATTGGAGTAAGTGACATCATTATACTTGTATGAGAGACTTATTCCATAATATCTTACATTGTAACCACTCTCTTTTTGGTGGTAAACCCTTACACCATATGCAGAAGTTGCGTTAGCGATGGGAAGATTAGCTGTAAAATCAGAACCTGTAATAGCAGTGATTTTATCTGTTATTAAAACTTCAGTGCCCAATTCATTTCCGTCTTTATCAAGCCAAATTGCATATACTGAATTGGTTAAATTGTCTTTTATAGAACCGCCACCTAATTTTGCAGTAATTGTTATGCTTATAGGAATATTAGCAATCATAGGAGTAGATACATCCGATTTCATCACTTGAACATATCGTTTTTCATCAGATGATCCATCTTGATAATATCCCGATTTTTTTTCTGCCTGTGCACTAATTTTGTAACCAGATGTTACACCTGTGGAGGAAACAATATCTGTCGTAGCAAAAACTTGTGCAGTATTTTCTCCGCCTCC
>CALZHO010000244.1 GCA_945787425.1 uncultured Bacteroidales bacterium | reverse complement strand
GCGTCCCAGTACTTCGGCTTTACTCAGCACACGGTCCTTGCCTTCCGTAATATCGAAATAGAAGCGCGAAGTCATAAACAATTTAGGCAAAACGCGCTTGTACATGAAAAACGCGATATAATACATCCAACTAATGACCTTTGGGTAACGGGTCAAGATGTTGCGTTTCGTAACGGATTGTGGCTCATAGCAGCATACCCATATGCCATTATCGGGCAGTTTGTCATTGACCGCTGCAAACAGTTTGTTTACTCCTCGAATCTGATTGAGTGGCATGAAGTTTACCAAAGTATCGTAGCGATAGTTACGCAACTTCTGGATATTAAACAACTCTGTAGAACGCAGGGTGAAGGTATTGGAAGAATACAAAGAGATATGCTTTTCCAAATAAGCCAATGCAGCAGGTGTAGCAAACTCCAGGATGCTATTGCGGAGTGCCTCTTTCTCGTCGTCGGCGTAGAACTTAGGTTGTTTGAGTACGGGTTGCTCCATGCGTGCAGGTGCTTCCAGCGGTTTGTCCTCCTCGTTCAAGGCGTAGCGATAGGCATGCTTGATGATGAGATAAATCAGCGATATGGTCAGCATGACTAACCATATTGTGAGAAGTACCCAAATGGAGAAGTTCTCCTTTGCCAATACCCACATATAGCCATACATTACAGCAAATGTTAAAATGGCAGAGAGAAGTAATCTGCGCACATCTCGTCCCATTTTCATATACTTAACGGGTACATAGCGATGTGAGAGATACCCTGTCAGTAGCCAAACGGCGGCAAAAACGATAGCAAATACGTTGTATTTCTGAAATGGTATCTGTGTGGATAATGGGAACCACCACAGCACAACCACCACGCTGAGTATCAGCGCAATCGCATCTGCTACGATGTAATTCCAGTATGGCTTATAGAACAAACGTATTTGCATAATCTTATAAAAAAGGATTATTTTGTGTAACGTGCATTCAATCCTTCAATCACCTCATCGGTAATGTCGTATTGCTTGCCTGCCATCAGCACATTGTCCTTAGCATTGTTACTCAAAATAATATGATAGCGACCATCTGCATTAAATAGTTGCAAGAAATTTGTCAAAGAGTCGGCTAATTGGAGGTTGAGTTTTTGATTCTCCAGCATGATGTCTTGTGTGAGTTTGGCTTCCAGTTCTTGCAATTCTTGCTCTTTCTTTGCCAAACGTTGTTGCTCTTTTTCTGCACGCTCGCGGCTGAGGAAAGCATTGTTTTCGAGTTTGCGTTGGAAATCGGCTACTTCGTTTTGGAAAGTACGCAGTTTGGTGTTCATTTTCACACGAGCGTCCTCTTGTTTGCTCATGAGTTTGTCGCTTGCCACTTGTGCAAAAGTGTAGTGTGTGAGCAGACTATCTACATTCAGATACGCCACAGGCATCACCTCTGAAGATTCGGCTACTACCACTTCCGCTGGAGTCGATTTTTTGTCGGAATAGAAGATTACAAACAACGCAGCCACAGCGGCTACAAGAACAACATTGATTACAATTTGCAGTTTATTCATATTACTTTATTTTAATGGATTGATTACTTTTGGGTTGCTGGCTATTTATACTAATTCGTGAATGATGAGTCCTGAACGTAGTTTTGGCTCAAACCAAGTGGTTTTAGGCGGCATGATGTTGCCTGTATCGGAGATACGCATGAGTTGTTGCATGGTCACTGGATAGAGCGCCAATGCCATCTTCATCTCGCCTGAGTCCACACGGCGACTAAGTTCTTCCAGTCCGCGGATACCCCCTACGAAGTCGATACGTTTATCCGATCGCAAGTCCTTAATGCCCAAGAGGTTGTCCAAAATCAAGTTAGAAGAAATTGTCACATCCAATACGCCAATAGGGTCTTGGTCGTCATAGCGACCTGCTTTGGCTACCAGTTTGTACCAGTGTCCACCGAGATACAATGCAAAAGTATGCAAAGCGTCAGGGCGATAGGTGTCAGTACCCATGTCTGTTACCTCGAAATCTGCTGTAAGTGCCTGCAAGAACTCCGTTTCGGTCATGCCATTGAGGTCGCGTACCACACGGTTGTAGTCCATGATATGCAACTGATTATCAGGGAAACAAACTGCTAAGAAGTAGTTGTACTCCTCATCGCCTTTATGATTAGGATTTTGCAGTTTCTTCTCGTTGCCTACTAATGCAGCGGCAGCACTACGGTGATGACCGTCAGCGATATACATAGCAGGAATAGCTGCCATGATCTCGGTGATTTTCGCTATCGTTTCGGCATCACGAATCACCCAGAAGGTATGACCAAAGCCGTCTAAATCAGACACAAAATCGTATTCAGGTTCGCCTGCTACCACCTCAGCGATAATGCTATCCAAGTCTTCGCGATGAGGATAAGCAAAGAAGACAGGTTCCACGTTGGCGTTATTCACGCGCACATGTTTCATACGGTCTTCCTCTTTGTCGCGGCGGGTGAGTTCGTGCTTCATGATACGGCCTTCCATATAGTCCTCTACCCATGCTGCGAGAACGAGTCCATATTGAGTACGTCCGTTCATCGTTTGCGCATAGATATAGTAACATTCTTGTTCGTCTTGCACCAGCCAACCTTTCTCACGGAAAAGGTCGAACTGCTCACGCGCCACTGCATACACGCGC
>CALZHO010000243.1 GCA_945787425.1 uncultured Bacteroidales bacterium | reverse complement strand
CGCCTTGAGGAGTTGCCTGGTCAAGATGCGTTCCCAATGGACTTGTCGGCTATCATCGGTGCGTTCTATGCGCGCGCAGGTTATGTGTACCTTAATAATGGTAAGACAGGTTCTGTGACCTTCCTCGGTACTGTATCACCTGCGGGTGGTAACTTGAAGGAGCCAGTGACTGAAGGTACAAAGAAAGTGGCTCGCTGCTTCTACGCACTGGAGCAAGCGCGTGCTGACCGCAAGCGTTACCCTGCTGTGAACCCCATCGACTCCTACTCAAAGTATATCGAATATCCTGAGTTTGAGGAGTATATCGCTGGTATCATCGACGATAAGTGGCTCGGCAAAGTGAACGATATGAAAACCTACTTGCAACGCGGTAAGGAGATTCAAGAGCAAATCAATATCTTGGGTGACGACGGTGTGCCAGTAGATTATCACGAGGAGTTCTGGAAATCAGAGGTAATCGACTTCGTGGTACTGCAACAAGATGCATTCGACAAGATCGATGCTGTGTGCCCATTGGAGCGTCAACAATATATCCTCAACCTCGTGATGGATATCTGCAAGCACGACTACAACTTCACCAACTTCCTTGACGTAAGCGAATACTTCAAGCGCGTGATTAACCTCTGCAAGCAGATGAACTATAGCGAGTTCAAGAGCGAAGAATTTAATAAGTATCAACAACAACTCAACGACTTGCTCGCTGAGCGTCAAATAAAAGCATAACGACTATGGCAAAAGCATTTCAAAAGATTTATACTCAAATCACGGCTATCACCAAAGCAACTTGCTCGCTGAAAGCCGAAGGAGTAGGTAACGCCGAGCTCGCTACCGTGAATGGTAAGTTGGCACAGGTCGTTAAGATCATGGGCGACGATGTGACATTGCAGGTGTTTGAGGGTACAGAGGGTATCCCAACCAATGCAGAAGTAGTGTTCCTCGGCAAAGCTCCATCCCTGAAGGTGAGCGAGCAATTGGCTGGTCGCTTCTTCAACGCCTACGGTGATCCAATTGATGGCGGACCAGCTATCGAGGGTACAGAGGTAGAGATTGGTGGTCCAAGTGTGAACCCAGTTCGCCGTAAACAACCATCTGAGCTCATCGCTACTGGTATCGCAGGTATCGACCTCAACAATACCTTGGTGTCTGGACAAAAGATTCCATTCTTTGCTGACCCAGACCAACCATACAACCAAGTGATGGCTAACGTAGCACTCCGCGCTGAGGCAGATAAGATCATCTTGGGCGGTATGGGATTGACCAACGACGACTATTTGTACTTCAAGAATGTGTTCTCTAACGCGGGTGTATTGGACCGCATCGTGTCTTTCGTTAACACCACTGAGAACCCACCAGTAGAGCGTCTGTTGATTCCAGATATGGCATTGTGCGCTGCTGAGTACTTCGCTGTACAAAAGCACGAGAAAGTGTTGGTGCTCTTGACCGACATGACCTTGTACGCCGATGCATTGGCTATCGTAAGTAACCGTATGGATCAGATTCCATCTAAGGACTCTATGCCTGGTTCACTCTATTCTGACCTTGCAAAGATCTACGAGAAAGCCGTACAATTCCCAGAGGAAGCAGGTGGTGGCTCCATCACCATTATCGCTGTGACCACCTTGTCTGGTGGCGATATTACCCACGCTATTCCAGATAACACGGGTTATATCACCGAGGGTCAGTTGTACTTGCGTCGTGATAGTGATATCGGTAAAGTAATTGTGGATCCATTCCGTTCACTCTCTCGTTTGAAACAATTGGTGGCTGGTAAGAAGACTCGCGAAGATCACCCACAAGTGATGAACGCTGCCGTTCGTCTCTATGCGGATGCTGCAAACGCAAAAACCAAGCAAGAGAACGGTTTCGACCTCACCAATTATGACGAGCGTTGCCTGGAGTTTGCAAAGGACTACTCCAGCCAAATTTTGGCTATCGATGTGAATATCAACACCACTCAGATGTTGGATGTAGCTTGGACTTTGTTTGCTAAGTACTTCAAACCAGAAGAGGCAAACATCAAGCAAGCATTGGTGGATAAATATTGGCCAAAAAACTAAATGAATGTTAGCGCTGCGCGCTGAATAATTAGCTTCGCTGAAACCCATTGCCAGCAATGAAGAGTTAGCCCTTCGGGCTGAAATTCACGAAGTAACCCTTCACGAAGCAACCATTCATTCGCACAGCGAATAACATTTCACGAACAAAGTGAGTTAAAATCATGGCTATAACATATCAATTTAATAAAACATCGTTGCAGGCACTTGAGAAGGACCTCAAGATGCGCCAACGTACTCTGCCTACGCTTCAGAGCAAAGAGTCGGCTCTCCGACTGGAAGTGAAGCGTGCAAAGGACGAGATCAAGGCGCTGGACGAGGAGGTGAACCGCCGAATCAAGGACTACGACCAGATGTTGGCTCTATGGGGCGAGTTCGACACCTCGCTCATCCATGTGGATGACGTGCGCATGTCTATTAAAAAGATCGCAGGCGTGCGCGTACCCGTATTGGAAGAGGTGGTGTACTCCACCAAAGAGTTTACATACGGCACCGAGCAGTGCGGCAACTACACCTCGATAGGCATCTGCTACAACCGCGAGCACTCGTTCCCCAAGAGTTGGTTCAACGACGCAACGCC
>CALZHO010000242.1 GCA_945787425.1 uncultured Bacteroidales bacterium | reverse complement strand
GCCCGCATCGAACAAGGTGCAGTTCTTCGGCAAGGCAGAGAACGAGAAAGAAACTATCATTGGCTACGAGGCAGCCGAGGCAAAGTCGTACACCCATTTCTTCCGTGAAGGCTGGGCTCCTGCTCGCAACTATGTGGCGTTTCCCAAGCCCACTACTACGCTTATGGAGACGACAGTAGGCAGCAACAAGCCTGTCAAGGTGGTCCGCAACGGTCAACTGCTGATTATCCACAATGGTGTTGCATACGACCTGTTAGGAAATAAGCAATAAGAGCAAAGCGCCGATAAGCGGCGGATATCATTAGCAAGAGGCTGTCTAACATGATTTGTTAGGCAGCCTTTTTTCATCCTCGGGTGGCAAGAGAGCGAGGGGATAAAAATCCGTAAATCTTAACAAAAGTACATTTTTAGGGTGGTTTTCACACGCTGTCGACCCACGGGAGACCCGCGGGAGACCCGCGAAAAACACCCGACATGGTCGCGGAAGGCGAAATCTTAATAATCGTACCATTTCGCGGTAGAGTTTGTTGCACAAACAAAGGCTGCTTGACACAATGTCAAGCAGCCTTTTGCGCTCCCTCAAGGACTTGAACCTTGGACCCCCTGATTAACAGTCAGATGCTCTAACCGACTGAGCTAAGGAAGCGTGCTCGCTCTTTTTCCAAAAGCGAGTGCAAAGGTACTGCTTTTTTTTGACATGACCAAATTTTTTGAAAAAAAAATGCAGAAAAATGTAAAAAAGCCTGTTAAATCATGAAAATTAGCCATTTCAAACCACAAAAAACAGTTTTGTTTGCGTATATGAGATTTTTTTATTACTTTTGCAGCGTAAAAGCAAAAACACTACTTCATGAAGAAAGTATTAGGATTGGGTAATGCACTGACGGATATGTTGCTGCAAGTATCGGAAGGCGATTTGCGTGAGTTGGGTTATCCGAAAGGTAGCATGAACCTGATTACCAAGCAGGAAGCCGCTGCCATCCAGCAACGATTTGCTTCGGTGCGGAAGCGTCTGGTGGCAGGTGGCAGCGCATGCAATGCCATCAGCACCATTGCCTCGCTGGGGGGCAAGGCCGCCTTCATCGGCAAGATAGGGAACGACGAGGTGGGTGATTTCTACCGCGAGGACATGCTGAAGAACAATGTCAAGCCGATGTTGCTCACCTCTGCGCAAGAGATGTCCGGTTGCAGTATCGTATTCATCACCCCCGATGGAGAACGCACCTTTGCCACCTATCTGGGGGCGGCAGCGGAATTGCAACCCGATGATATTCAGAAAGAAGCATTCATCGGATATGATATTTTCCACATAGAAGGTTATCTTGTTCAGAACCACGACCTGATAGCGAAAGCCATCCGAATGGCGAAAGAGTCGGGGTGCACGGTGTCGCTGGACTTGGCAAGTTACAATGTGGTGAACGAGAATCACCTATTCCTAAAAGAACTGATACGACAATATGTGGATATCGTGTTTGCCAACGAAGACGAGTCGTTTGCGTACACGCACTTGAATCCGCAAGAATCCGCTGCGAAGATAGCCGAGCAATGCGACATCGCAGTGGTGAAAGTCGGTAAGCGGGGTTCGTATGTGCAGCAAAGTTCCCAACAACACCATATCGGCGCCATCACGACCAACTGCACCGACTCCACCGGCGCCGGTGATTTGTACGCCGGAGGTTTCCTGTATGCGCTGAGCAACGGTTTTGACCTGCGCAAATGCGGCGAGATAGGCACTATCGCAGCAGGGCGTGTGGTGGAGATAATCGGCACCAAACTCTCGGAAGAGACCTGGGAGGAAATCCGCCGTATCTGCGCATTGTATCGCGGTTTTAGTTCGATAAGATAAAGGAGCGTCTTTGACTGTCCAACCGCTACGCTGAAAGACTGAATTACCTTTGACTGCACCATACTGTTTCATTTCATCATTTATTCTATTATGAAATATCTTTACATTGTATATCAATATGTTATAGCATTACCTTTATTGATTTTGCTTACAATCTTTACCGCTCTGTTCACCATCGTGCTCTCTCCGTGGAAGAACTCTCGTATCGTTCATTTGGAGCAGATGTTTTGGTCTCGGTCTTTCTTTTGGTTGTTGTTTCTGCCGGTGAAGGTTACGGGATTGGAGCATATTCAGGACGGGCAATCGTATGTCTTTGTCAGCAACCACCAGTCTATGCTGGATGTGTGGGCGATATACGGCTATCTGCCGGTTGTATATAAATGGCTGATGAAGGCCGAGATTCGCAAGATACCCTTTGTAGGCACCGCATGCAAATGCGCGGGGCACATCTTCGTGGAGCGCAGCAATGCCCGCTCCTCTTTCCGAAGCCTGCAAGCGATAGAAAAACAGTTGGTGAACGGTGTTTGTACGGTGATATTTCCGGAGGGTACGCGCACGAAGAATGGAGAAGTGGGGCGCTTCAAACGCGGCGCATTCCAGATAGCATTGGATTTGGGATTGCCCGTGATACCCATCTCGATATCAGGGTGCTACGAAGCGATGAATGTGCGCGCCAAATATGTTACTTGGCACCCCATCCACCTGCATGTAGGCGAACCTATTGATTTACACAAGTTTACCGAGCCCGATGAGGCTATCTCCGCCGTTAGAGAGGCGGTGATTGCCGGCATAGAGAAAGCGTAAGTAGGGT
>CALZHO010000241.1 GCA_945787425.1 uncultured Bacteroidales bacterium | reverse complement strand
CTTGTGCGTTCTCATCTTTGACCGCTTCGCGTACTCGCTCCACGTAGGCATTGCCATGGACCGCAGCGTTCTCGTCCACGTTGCAGACATAGAGGACTGGTTTGCTGGTGAGGAGCATGGTCTCCTTCGCCACTTGCTCCTCGTCCTTATTCACCAGTTCCACCGTACGAGCAGAACGGCCCTGCGAGAGGGCTTCGCGGTACTTGAGAAGGACATCGAGTGCCACTTTGGCTTGTTTGTCGCCACCCACGCGCACTTGTTTCTCAATTTTTTGAATGCGCGACTCCACGGTCTCAAGGTCCTTGAGTTGGAGTTCGGCATCGATGATCTCTTTATCACGGATAGGGTCCACAGAGCCGTCCACGTGTACCACGTTCTCGTCGTCGAAGCAACGGAGTACGTGGATGATAGCATCCGTCTCGCGGATGTTCGCGAGGAACTTATTACCCAGTCCTTCGCCTTTGCTTGCACCTTTCACCAATCCCGCAATATCCACGATTTCAACGGTGGTTGGGATCACTCCGCGTTCGGGTTTGCAGAGTTCGCCGAGTTTGATGAGTCGCTCGTCGGGTACGGTGATAACGCCTACGTTGGGTTCAATCGTGCAGAAAGGGAAGTTAGCCGATTGCGCCTTGGCGTTGCTCAAGCAGTTGAATAGGGTCGATTTGCCGACATTAGGCAAACCTACGATTCCACATTGTAAAGCCATATCTATTTATTTCGCTATGCTCATGTTGCATGCTTCGCGTTTCGTGTGCAAGGACACGTTTCATGCGCTGAAGCGCGTTACATGCTTCGCGTTGTTTTTAAGTTATTTTTTGATTAGGCTGTGACCAGTCATTTCTTTGGGTTGCTCTATGCCGAGGATGTGGCAGAGGGATGGAGCCACGTCGGCGAGGATACCGTCTTCGAGTTGTGCGTCGGTGTGGTCTTTGCTCACATACACGAATGGTACTGGGTTCAAAGAGTGTGCGGTGTTAGGCGAACCATCGGCATTGATAGCGTTGTCGCAGTTGCCGTGGTCAGCGATAATGATGATCTCGTAGTCGTTCTTGAGCGCAGTATTCACCACTTTATCCACGCATTCATCGATGGTTATGACTGCTTTCTCGATAGCCGCATATACGCCTGTGTGACCCACCATATCGCCGTTGGCGAAGTTGAGGGTGATATAGTCGTATTTCTGTGTGTCGAGTGCTTCGCAGAGTGCCTCTGTTACCTCTGGCGCAGACATCTCAGGTTGGAGGTCGTAGGTAGCCACCTTAGGTGAAGGGATGAGGATGCGCTCCTCGCCAGGGTACTCTGCCTCGCGACCGCCGTTGAAGAAGAAGGTCACGTGTGCGAACTTCTCGGTTTCAGCGATACGGAGTTGCTTCAAGCCTGCATTAGACACGATCTCGCCCATGGTGTTTTGTACGTTCTCTTTTGGGAAGAGGATGTGCAGACCTTGGAACGAAGAGTCGTATGGAGTCATGCAGTAGTATTGCAGGTTAGGGATGATGGTCATGCCTTGCTCTGGCATGTCTTGTTGGGTGAGCACGATGGTGATCTCTTTCGCGCGGTCGTTGCGGTAGTTGAAGAAGATCACTACGTCGCCCTCCTCGATGGTCGCCACTGGCTTACCGTCGCGCACATGTACGATTGGTTTGATGAACTCGTCGGTCACACCTTCCGCGTAGCTCTCTTGCATGGCTTGGAGCATGTCTTCGGATGCTTTGCCTTCGCCGTGAACGAGGCAGTCGTAAGCTACTTTCACGCGTTCCCAACGTTTGTCGCGGTCCATGGCGTAGAAGCGACCTTGGATAGTAGCAATCTCGCCGCAGCTGGTAGCCAAGTGTTGTTGGAGTTGGTCGATGAATCCGAGACCTGACTTAGGGTCGGTGTCACGACCATCCATGAAGCAGTGGATAAAAGTTTTGCCGTCTAATCCGTAGGTTTTGGCAATATCGCAGAGGTAGAACAGGTGGTCGAAAGAAGAGTGTACACCACCGTTGGAGGTAAGACCCATGAGGTGGAGCTTCTTGCCAGTCTCTTTGGCATAACCGAAAGCAGATTTGATTTCTGGATTCTCCAGAATGCTGCCATCTTGGCAAGCGCGGTTGATCTTCACGAGGTCTTGATAAACGACGCGACCAGCGCCGATATTGAGGTGACCTACTTCGGAGTTACCCATTTGTCCATCGGGCAAACCCACATTTTCGCCACTGGCTTGCAGTTGGCTGTGAGGGTACTTCTTTAGGAGTGCATCCCAATGTGGAGTAGGGGTGCAAGAGATTGCATCGGCTTTCGATTTGTTTCCGATTCCCCAGCCGTCGAGAATCATAAGTAATGCTTTTGACATAGTTGTATTGTTTTTTATCGTTTATTCTATAGTTTTTGTCGCAAATTTCGGCAAGTTATCAATCAACCGACAAAGGTACTGCTTTTTTTGCATTTATGCAAATAAATGATGTATTTTTCTGTAAAATCTCCTGTGTGTGCTCCGAAAGACTCCAAGAGAAGATGGTTATTTTTCTTTGATTTAAGCGATTGTACGTTTTTTAGGGAAGAAAGTGCGTCAATCAGAAAGCCGAAAAAGGCGGTTTATTTGCGATTTGAGCGCATTTCTCGAAAAAGGCGGAAAAGGGTATTGTGTATGTGAAAAAAAAGTAGTAATTTTGCAGTCGCTTTTTTAATT
>CALZHO010000240.1 GCA_945787425.1 uncultured Bacteroidales bacterium | reverse complement strand
CAGCAGGTTACGATTGTCATAGGACGCGCTACCCATCAGCAGCAAGTTCTTAGGTTGCTGCGTTTGGTTGCCCTGGGCGCGATCGTATAGCATCTTCATCAGGCATCGATAGGCAGTCACATCAGGCGTTCCAGAGGAGAACTCATTATACACCTCTTCAGCAGTAACCACTGCCCAAGTGATATGATCCACCTCTTCGTGTTTCTTTGCCAAACGAAGCGCCGCGTCCTTAAACTCCGCTGGACAGATAATCACATAATCCTTGTTACGCAACGCATGCAGATTCTGATTAGCCACCTTGCCCACATATTCGGGTTTTCTCCACGACTTTTGTGCCACATCCACCGCCATATACATCTCCGCTTGCATGTTGTTTCCCACCCAAGCTATTCTGCCGTCATTGGTCTTCGTGGTAGGCATGCGTTGTATGTTCACACCATCTGTCACGCACCATATCTGTGTGTTGGCTGTCGCCGCAGACATCACAAATCGCATGGTAGGCGATTTCTTCAGGTTCGTAGTATTGCTGATCGCCATCTCTTGCCCACGCATCATCAGATCCACAGGAACATTCAGCTCCACATAATCCAAATACGCTTTCGCACCCGAAGCCGCATCTACCATTCGTATCTCCACTTGCTGCTCGCCAGCGGTCTTGGCTGCTATCGTGATTTGCATCGAATCCACACGCGCCTTGGTGTAGAAATCCGATACGGGGATGGCATCATAATATCTCGTAGCCAGTTGGCCTGCCAGCACCATGGTCATCTTCGTTTTTTCCGCAGCACTCACTGCCACCTCGGCAAAGCAAGTCATGGACTTGTCCTTCCGAACGTTCTTGGTATCAAAAGTGATAGGCAGCATGTTGTTGTTAGGCACGATGGTCTCTCCATAGAAATGCCTTCCGCCACCACTAACACCTGTATTGTCGATCAAGTTGACTTTGTCTATTTCGTGCAACCAATATTCAGTACACCAGTCCACTTCATACGCCCCACTGTCATCTATCGCTTCGGCATCATCTATCAGGCGTTGCTCGCCCGCAGCGTCGCTCAAGAAATAATATCCATAATTGCTATATGGATTGCGCGTATGGGCCCATCGCTTGCCGTTGTACGTCCATCCCACAGGACCGCGTGCATAGAACAATATATAGTCCCCCGAACCGAACAAACCATCTGCTCCCTTATGCATATAGAAGGCCACCGATGGCACATCATCCCACTGGTGCAATGCGAATTTCTCACTCAGCATATTACCGCCATAGCCCAGCACACGCACCTGCTCTGGCTGCAATCCCCACTTCTTCAGTTCATCGTATGTGACGGCATGAATACCTGTTTCTTTCACTCGTATCTTCACCACATTGCCCTCACGCAGAACAGACTCCTCCGCATAACTATGACGTTGCGCCACAGCCACTACAGACAAGAGCATCGCAGACAGTATGAATAATAATCGTTTTCTCATTTGATTTTGCAATATAACAGTTCGTTGTCCTCTTTTTGCACGCTAATCTCCTCCTCTGGCACTAACCTACGTGCATCCACCTGACAATCAATATATATCATATCTCCTTGGCGGATTGTCATCACTTTGCTCACCCGTTCGATGGCTTCGTCCGCAGTGATGAGCAGCGAATGTTCGCCCAACCATTCAGGCGACACAAACTGCCCCACCACCAGCGAGTAGTCAAATGCCCATCCTTCCGTCCACTTGCCTTGCGCCACCCTATCTGCCGCCTGCATATTCAGCCCTGGAGCCACAGCATCATAGTAGCGCGAAGCAAAACGCGCGCTCACATGTTTACCCAAACGGCTCACGCGCAGTACTACACATGGCGTCATGCGCACATCGCTGCTCCAGTCTGGTATAAAAAACGGCTTACGATTCACCAACAACGAAGAATCGCCCTTTAGCACCATGTGTACCTCTGTGCCTATGTGACTAAAACCTATAATCTTCATTCAGCCCGCAAAATTACAAAAATTATCGCACGCACGCAAGCGCACCTTACGAAAAGGAATAACTTTCTTAAAAATTCACACTACAATCCTCATTTTGCACGAATAAACAACTGTATTGGCGTGCCGTTGAAGTCCCACCACTCGCGGAGTTTATTCTCCAAGAAGCGGCGATATGGATCCTTCACGTATTGTGGCAAGTTGGCAAAGAACACAAACGTAGGTATCTGTGTGTTTGGCAATTGCGTACAGTATTTAATCTTAATATACTTACCCTTCGTTGCAGGTGGAGGATAGTTCTCAATCAGCGGCAAGAAGCGTTCGTTCAGTTGTGCTGTAGGCACTTTCTTCTGTTTGTTCTCATACACATGCAACGCCGTTTCCATCACCTTGAAGATGCGCTGTTTGGTGAGCGCCGAGGTGAAGATGATAGGGAAATCGGTAAACGGCGCGATGCGTTCGCGGATAGCGCGCTCATAGCCCTTGATGTCGGCTGTGGTCTTGCTCTCAATCAAGTCCCACTTATTGACGCACACCACCAATCCCTTCTTGTTCTTCTGAATCAACTGATAGATATTCAAATCCTGTGCCTCAATGCCCCGCGTAGCATCTATCATCAAGATGCACACATCGGAGTTTTCAATAGCACGAATACTGCGCACCACCGAATAATACTCCAAATCTTCATTCACTTTGGCTTTCTTGCGAATACCTGCCGTA
>CALZHO010000239.1 GCA_945787425.1 uncultured Bacteroidales bacterium | reverse complement strand
GTATAGATAGCATAGGCGCTATCAATGTAGAAAAGACGAGTCCCAATCGTGTATAACCACACCAACCAAATGCGATTTTTGAAAAGGCAGATGTACCACTATGAACCACTTGAAACTCACTTAGGATAGAAAATTCTTTTCGACGTAAATGCCACTTTGATAAAGTCTCCCAGATCCCAAGAACAAGAATATAAATTGGTATCATCCAATATATACTTTGCAGGTCTTGAACTCGAAATAGGTCGGAAAACATTGGTACAAGAGGTATGGTTACCATTAGAAGTACTGATGTTCCACAAACCAACTTAAAACAAAGTTTCACTAACCCAATAGTTTCTTCGTCATTTTTAGGCAATAAGATAGCATAGCGATACTCTCCGGTAGAAATTAGCAGGCAGATATTTCCGATGCTTAGGAACAGGTTTAACAGTCCGAAATCTTCGGGGCTGTAGAGGCGGGTCAGAATGGGATAGACCAAGAGCCCTATCGCTTGTGCAATTACATTTGCAGAAAGCAATTTAGCAGAGTTACGCACCAACTCCGAGCGGGCTATCTTTCGTATTTGTTCCTTCATTTCCGTTTGCAAAGGTAGTGCTTTTTTGTGGATTTTCCAACTAAAACAAGAAAAAAAATACAAAAAAACGAGAAATATTTGTATTGTACTAACTGTTTATACAAACTTAGGCGAAACTTTTTCATCAAAATCAACTGGTACATCTTAACTAACAAAACAATCTTCCGCAAATATTTCGTTTTTTGCTCAACTACACGAAAATAGGCTGTTATGAAATCTTTTTTGAATTACACAGATTGTCTCTTCTTCACCCTTATCCTATTTGTGAAAGTATGGCTGTTTAGTTGTACCATCGACCCGAGTCTCATGACTGCCATCGCTAACCACGAACTCTTTATTGTGAGACTATCTATCAACTATTTTGCCTCTTGCATGATCATCACTGCCATCGCATACCTCATCCGTAGCAAGGTATGGCGCATACTAATTCTTTTGCTAACAGATATTTGGCTCATCGCGAATCTAATCTATTTCCGAAGTTACAAAGATTTACTAAATAGTTGGTGTCTCCTAAGTATTTCAAATTTATCCGGATTTGAAACAGCAATTTGGACATTTCTTGAATGGTCTGACCTTACTTTTCTTGCTCTATCACTACTATACGGAGTGTGTACTTTCCTATTGCGTAGCCATTCTGGTTATAAAACTCTATATACCACGCTTACCTGTTTACTATTGGGATTAGGACTGAATATCCCGCAAATGATAGTATCACTACATGTCGGAATCCCCTGTAATCCATATGACAAGTATTATCACGATGTATCAATGGGAAGAGTTTGGTATTGTACCACCTATTCTTTGCACAAACACTTTATGAATGAATTGATAGCATTGCGATATCTTGACGATATTACTTCTTCCTCTTCTGTGGATGAAGTTACGAATCGGCAACTTCTTTGCCCAAGTGAAAGTGATTCGAAAACGATACTTGCACCATACAATGTAGTAATAGTCTTTTTTGAAAGTTTGGAAAATTGGACTTCAAACTTAATGGTAGAAGATGAAGAGATACCCCCCAATCTCAATAGGCTTTCTCAACACCCGAGTGTTCACTATTTAGAACTTGTTCCGCAAGTGGCGCAAGGTATGTCTTCCGATGCGCAATTGATCGTCCTTACCGGACTACTGCCCATCCAGAATGGAGCTGCAAGCATGCGTTTCCCGAGAAATACATATTTTACGCTAATTAAGTCATGTGAGTTCTCACAAACTAAGATGTTTATTCCTACACCTCCAATATGTTGGAATCAAGCAGCAATGTGCCAAGCATACGGATTTGAAGACTTGTACGCAACGGAATGTCCTGACCAAAATCTCTTTGATACGCTTTGCTATGCCCTAAACGAGATGACACAACCAAGTTTTGTCGTAGGTATCACCATGGCTTCACACTCGCCTTTCATTGAGTATGCTGACCATAGTCGTTTACAATTGGAAGGGATAAAAGATACGGAACTCAGAAACTATCTACGTTGTGTCAATTACACAGATGCTTGTTTGGGAAAATTAATCAATCAAATTTTAGACACCCCGCTTTCCGAAAACACTATCTTGCTCATTATGGGAGATCATACCATCTTCTATCCCGAGAAAAGAGAACGATTCTTCCGTGAACTATCTTATGATGGCGACCCGCGACTCCCCAAAATTCCAGCACTCCTATATACACCCCATAAGAACAATATCCTGCCCGCAGATACTATCTATCAAATGGATATTTATCCTACAATTCTTTCCTTACTAAATAGGCAATATTTATGGCAAGGGGTGGGAAAAAACCTATGGGAGGATACGCCCCGTAGAATATCATTGGATAGTGCTACCTATATCTCCAATAGCATCATCCAACACAATCTATTCCAACAAATCTCTATATACTAAAACCTCTGCTTTTGTCTATTTTCCAACGAAAACAAGAAAAAATCACAAAAAAATCGTGAAATGTTTGTATTATTCAGAAAAAAGCAGTAAATTTGCAGCCGTTTTTGAGGGAATCCGACTTAAACATCAAACAGCGTAGCGGTCAAACAGCGCGAAGCGTGGTCAAACCCCTAACAGCGTAAGCGGTCATTCGTAAAATCTAATAACTAACACAATATGCAACTCAAAAAGTCACAAAAAG
>CALZHO010000238.1 GCA_945787425.1 uncultured Bacteroidales bacterium | reverse complement strand
CACCGCGCATGTTCATCGCGTGACGCTCCAGCGAGCAGCCACCGATGTACAGGTTTCCTACCGTGAGGTCTATGCCGCGCTCCGCTGCCAGTTGGACAAGATTGTTCTCCACCGCATCGACGGAAAAACTGTTGCCTATACACAGCACTTTCATCTCACGCGGAATGTTGTGCGCAGGCTGACGAACTGCCACTAACAGCACCTCTGCCACGGCGAGCAGAAGTACAATCAGGATATAGTGAATCTTTCTCATTGAACGGTATTTTTCAGTCTGAAGGTTGAATGTCAGGAGTGTTTATAAAAATCGGCACAAAGATACAAAAAAAATCTCAATTATGCAAATATTTCGTGAGATTTTTTTCTTTTCTCCGTCATACTCCTTTATGCGTTTCGTTCCGCAAACTTGCAATGCATCAATAGCCTCATCCAAATATTTCTTGCAGTTTCTCCACTTCGGCACATAGTTTGGCGGGATTCTGTTTCTTGAGTTTGGCAAGATTGAGCAGTTTCCATTGGACAGAAGGGTAGTTTTGGAAATACTCAAACTCATAGTTCTCCCACAATGGTTCTACGGCTTCAAAACTCAAGAGAAACTGTTTGTCGGCGTCTGTCATCAACGAACGTACATCCGCTATCAATTTAGCGCGTGTTTGCTCAAAATCCTCATAAGAGAACTGAAAATCCGTCATACCATCAAACTGGTTCGACATCGTATCTCGTTGATCAATCAAAGTGGGAGCAAACGACTCATGAATAGGACGGTCGCTACCTAAAAGGCAAAAGATGAATCCTTCTCGAACTTCAGATAAAGGCACATCCATATACTTGACATCAAACAAGTCTCGCGGGTGTTGGCGCGACAGAGCAGCAGCAATCTTGCCTCCGTAGAGAAGTGTCAAAGGAACGATTTGTGCTTTGCAAGAAAGTCTGAACTCTGTCTTAGCGTTATTACACAAAGGCAGTGTCAATATATTTCCTCCCACAATACCACGTTTGGTTTGATTTACCTCAACTTTTATTTGAAATCCATGATATTCACAAAGAAGTTTGCACGTTGCCAATTTGGGTACGATATGTAGTCCGGGTATGCCTTTCTTCGCTTCTTCGGCTATGTGGAGGAGGTGGTTGTTAATATCGTTGAGACTCTCCTCACGACCGGCTAATGGCATGTAAGTCAAGTCTATATCCACCGAATATCGCGGCATGTCTTTGACAAAAAGATTGATTGCGCTACCTCCATGAACCGCAAACACGCCTTCGTTCATCACATAAGGCATGAGACGGATTAGTAACCCCACTTTGTTTTGGTACACATCATTCATATTCTGCTAAATCGGTTGGAATAGTCATGTCATATTGTTTGATATATTTGCCTTTGGGCACTATCATTCGGCGTCCGCTTCCGAAATCTATTTTTGTCTTCTCTATATCATCTACCCACGTAAAGCCGGTTTTTTCAGCCATGTACATAAACAAGCGTTTCGCCTTGACAGAAGTACATCGCTCCAATAACTGTTGTACTAAGTCCGAACGCAAGGTGGCTAACATCTCCATAACATAATACACGTCGAGTAGCGAAGAATTGATACTGGGCATGTTTAGCCATTCAAGCATTGCCCTTTCCTGTGATGAAACCAACAATGGGCGACTATCCACCATCTGCGTTTCTACACCAAGCAGATCCTCGCCCAGAAATGCGGTGGTCTGGTAACGGACTGTCATGTCCCATTGACCAAGTAGTAACCATTCTGGCAGTTTGTGGGTATTGTCCGTAAAAAGAAATGCGACAGGCTTACCCATTGGAACATAATGACTGTAACCTCGTAGTTCGATAGCACTTCTTGCACCCACAATACATTGTTTGTTCAACTGCGTGTTGTAGCAAGAAATGGCACTATAGAGCGTCGGATGGCTTCCAGAAAACTTATACACGCCGCGCGCTATCCGCTCCAACCAACCGCTTTGGACGTATTCAAGCTGCCGTTTACTATCTATTCCTTGCTGGTTCATCCAGCTTCCGAACAACAGACCATCCAAGCCTGTCTGCTCTGTTATTTGCTTAATTTTTGTCGCCATAGTAGTGAAAATCACCGCAAATTTTCGAAAATCTACGCAAAGATACAACATTTTCTTCAATTATGCAAGTATTTACGAACATTTTTGCAAGAAAAGTGTTTTTTCGTTGAAATTGCCTAATTCTACATGATGATTCCCACCCGCTTGAGTGCACCCCGGCTCCCTACTTGGCTATGCAGTATTTCTTTCCGAGCACTTATACACTCTGGGTGATTGATCATATTCAAGCATGGAATGATTGACGGAGTGCAGTCGCACATAAATGAAAGACGCAAAACGCTAACATAAGCACAGGGCGATAAGCAGATAGACGTACAGCGCCACTTCACCGAGGGCGAGTATGATAGTTAAAATCTCTTGCATGGTTGTGTGATTTTGAGTGTTCAACATCAGTCATTCGTTAGCGTCCGAACGAGCGGACACAGCACGATTTCGACCACAAAGATACAACAAGAAAGTGCTATATCTTGTCATGATCTCAAAAAAATGCACCTTTTGCGTATTTTTGCAAAAGATGCAAGGGGGAGGTGGCAAAAACGAGGCGCGTTTGCATTCTTTCCACTTGACAGATGCTTATATTATATCATCTAAACATTAGTGGTATGATATATGGTTATATCCGCGTAAGTTCTGACAAGCAG
>CALZHO010000237.1 GCA_945787425.1 uncultured Bacteroidales bacterium | reverse complement strand
CGCCGAAATGCACCCCATGACGCAAGCGTCATCGGGGACCCCGAGCACTAAACCAGTGGCGGGCGTGCGGAACAGTCACTCATGCGTGGGGCGTGCATTCTCCCTCTGCGATTACCCGAATAACATTCGGGGTAATGGACATAGATAGGAGAGCGATCCCATACCTATCCTATGCTTATCCCATGCTTATCCTATAGTGAGATTCCAATCAGGTTCCAATCAGGTTCCGATGAGGTTCCAATGGAGATGAGGGGCACATAAGGGGCATGCCATTGGCATATATGTATTACAAAGAGCACTTTTGGGGCTCGCAGAGCGAGCGTTGTGTGCAGCGGAGCTGCGTTGTTTGTCCGCAAGCGGACGTTTCATGCACCTTTGGTGCGTTGTATGTGGCAGAGCCACGTTGGTTGGTTATTTTATGTTGTCGCCCAGAGGGCGGTAGTTGCTATACATGATACTGAGAAAACTAATAATCCGCCAAATTCGGTAATAAAATCTCGCCAAACGCCTTAAATATATTCCGCCAAATTCGGTAATAAAATCTCGCCAAATTCGGTAATTTTATTGTAAACACTTGCAAATATGGAAAATATGTTGTACCTTTGCAGCGACTTTTCAAACAACCTATCATCAATCATATGAATTATGGCAAATTTTGAATACAAACATCGAATTGCAGACCAATTATTGGCATCTAAATTACGTAGTGCAGGAGCTGTACTGATACAAGGACCTAAGTGGTGTGGCAAATCAACTACAGCTATACAACAAGCAAAAAGCAATCTCATGCTCGGTAATCCACAAACACTGCGAGATAGCCGCACCTTACTCAGCATTGACTCATCACTGATTATGAATGGCAAAACGCCTCGCCTGTTTGATGAATGGCAAACGATACCCGAACTATGGGATACGATTCGCTCAGAAGTGGACACACGCCACGAGTTGGGACAATTTATCTTGACTGGCTCTGCTGTTCCACTTGAAACCACTCAAATTCAACATACTGGCACAGGTCGATTTGCTTGGTTACGAATGCGACCAATGAGTCTTTGGGAATCAGAGGAATCAAATGGTGCAGTCAGTCTGGGCGAACTATTCTCTGACCTAAACAAAAAAGTTTTAGGAGAGAATAAACATACCCTACAAGACATAGCACACATACTTTGTCGAGGCGGATGGCCAATCACCTTATCACAACACCCAAATGATGCGCTACAAACAGCATATAACTATGTGGATGCCATTGCAGAATCTGATATTTCACGCGTAGATGACACATTGCGCAATCCTATGCGTGTACGCCGATTGCTTCGCTCGTTAGGACGTTTACAAGGAACACCTGCACCAATTAGTACGATATACCAAGATATGCTCGCTAATGATGAGCAAAGTTTATCAGAAAAAACGATTGCCTCATACAACAATGCGCTGGAGAAAATCTTCGTTATAGAAGACTTACAAGCATGGTGCACAAACTTACGCTCTAAAACCGCTATTCGAACAAGTGACACACGCTACTTTGTTGACCCAAGCATTGCTGTGGCAGCATTAGGTATCACGCCCAACAAACTGCTACAAGACATGAATACCTTTGGTCTATTGTTCGAAACAATGGCTATACGCGATTTACGAATCTATGCAGATGCTATTGACGCAAAAGTGTATCACTATCGCGACAAAGATGAATTGGAATGTGATGCTATCATCGAACGTCGTGATGGCACATACGGATTAGTTGAGATAAAAATAGGTGGTTCCGTTGCTATCCAAGAAGCTCAAAAGTCTCTTGACAAATTGGCAAACAAAATCAACACTGATAAGGTGGGTAAACCTGCATTCCGTATGGTACTTACTGCTGTGGGTGAATATGCACTAAAGCAACCAGATGGCACGTTGGTTGTGCCTATTGGATGCTTAAAGCCATAATACCATTAATAGCATTAGTTTTCTCAATATTTCAAAGGTCGCTTTGGGCTCGGCAAGCCGAGCGTTGTGTGCAGCGGAGCTGCGTTGTTTGTCCGCAAGCGGACGTTATTTGCACCTGCGGTGCGTTGGATGTGGCGAAGCCACGTTGGTTGGTTATTTTATGTTGTCGCCTGAGGGCGGGGGTTGTTCAGTTTATAGTGCAAATACTGAAATAGACAAAAAAGTCTGACAAGTTTGTCAAACTGAAAAATATACGAGTATGTGATAGAGGGATTAACTTTGATGTTGCAAAGCGAACAACTCTTTCTGCTTTTCTATCTCACGACGCAACTCTTCTTTCGTAGGTAAATACAATTGATATTTTGTGGCATACAACTGTTCATTACCCTTCAAAATAGAAAACCTCGCTATATCCTCATCCGTATCTGCACACAACAAAATACCAATAGTAGGATTGTCATCTTGACCCTTTTTCAACTCATCATACATACGTACATACATATCCATCTGCCCCACATCTTGGTGTGTAACTTTAGAGGTCTTAAGGTCAATCAACACAAAGCACTTTAATAAATAATTGTAGAACACCAAATCTATATAATACTCTTCCTTCTCTGTACGAATGTGTTGCTGACGAGCGACAAAAGCATAACCTTTACCCAACTCCATAAGAAACTTTTGTAGATTGGTAATTATCGCCTTCTCCAATGTAGTTTCCGTATAATCCGTGTTTGGTGATAAACCTAAAAATTCTACTACAATAGGATTCTTAATGAACTCATCTTTATCTTGCATCGAA
>CALZHO010000236.1 GCA_945787425.1 uncultured Bacteroidales bacterium | reverse complement strand
TGCTGAAAAATATAGGTTTTGTTTTGGCTATTCACTTTTTGTGTTTGGTATCATTGTCTGCCTGCCGTTTGCTGCTGCTTTTCTCTAATATGCCGACTTCGGGAGTGGATGGGGTGTTGGCATGGCATGCTTTACTCATCGGTGTGAAGTTTGATAATTTGATTGCTTGTTATGTTAGCGCTTTGCCATTGTTGTGCATCACGATAAGTACAATGGCTCTTGCTCATCGCGCGCAATATGGTAGCGTCATAGCCAAACTGATGGGTGGAATAGGAGGATATTATGGGGTGATCTATTCAATAGGATTGCCGGTAGAAGTAGCAAATACGCGTTATTTTCAGTTTTTTGATAATCATCTGAATATCTCCGTTACCGAGTGGTTCGCTTTTGCCAAAGACACAGCAGGTATGCTGATTGGGGATAAGGGAAATTGGCCTTACTTATTGATCGCTATCGCGTTTGTGGGGATATACTTATGGGCATTGGTGCGCATAGTATGTTTGTTTGAGAGGCACATAGATAAATCAACGCCGGTGCTTTCGTGCAAGGACTATGCGGCGGCTATCTGTGTAAGCATCCTAATGTACGGAGTATGTTTCTGCGGAATAAGGGGTAGTTTTCAGCGTTACCCGTTGGGGGTAAGTTTTGCCTATTTTTGTGATGATGCATTCTATAATCGATTGGGTATTAACCCTATTTTTAATATCATTAAAAGTGCGGAATATACATCGGAAGACCTACCAGTGCTATTGCAGATAGATGAACAAGAAGCATTAGCCGCAGTGCAACAAGAATTAGATATGCAAGTAACTGACTCTTTTCATCCATTAGTACGTCATATTGCGGCAAAAGAAGGATTGGGTAAACGCAATGTAGTGGTCATACTGATGGAATCAATGAGTACTGCCCATTTGGAGGAGACTTACCAAGGAAAGCATATTACACCTTATTTGGCTGCACTAAGGGATAGTTCCTTGTATTTCAGTAATTTTTATTCTGCAGGTGTACATACCAACAATGGTATTACGGCTACGTTGTATGGCTATGGTCCAAACTTTGCCAAAACCACTATGACAGTGCCTTCCCATCAGTATATGGGATTGCCGTTTGCACTAAAACAAAACGGATATAGCACTTTTGTTTTCGTGACTGGTAATCCGCAGTACGATAATATGAACTCCTTTTTCTATGATAATAGCATTGAACGTATCTTCTCGCTCTATGACTATCCAGCAGACAAGGTTGTGAACAATTTTGGTGTACCGGATGACTACATGTTTACATATGGTCTGGATTACCTAAAACTACGTTCAGCTGCCACTGAACAACCTTTTTTTGCACTTTTTCTCACGGTTAGCAACCATACACCTTTTGTTATTCCCGATAGGTATCGTCCTATGGGTGCAAATGAGGAGCAGCAGATTATTGCTTATGCAGATGATGCCTTGCGTCAATTTATGCTACAAGCGCAGCAAACGGAATGGGGCAAGAATACCTTGTTCGTATTAGTTGGAGATCATGGAAATCCCTCATCAACACCTTACGACTATAATTTGCAATATAATACTGTCCCTTGTTTCTTTGTGACGGAAGATTTGAGGGATACCATTATTTCTTCTCCAGCTCAACAACAAGACATTGCGCCTACCTTGTTAAGTATTTTAGGTCTTCCATACACTGACAATACGATGGGTATTGATCTGTTGCAAAAAAATAGAGAATATGCATATTTCGTCAATAATGACCATTTAGGTTGTTGCGATGGGGAGTGGCTATATAGTTATAGCATAAACACCCAAAAAGAATATCTCTATCATCTGCCAACGGAACAAGAAAGAAGCGTAATGGAGTATACGCGATTAGAAAAGATGAGAAAATATGCAGTACAACATCAGTTAGTAAACATAAAAGCAGTAGCAAACCAATGGACAAGCCCAAACGAATAGCCTTTGATGCCAAACGAGCTTTTGCCAATGCCCGCGGGCTTGGCAATTATAGTCGAGACACTATCCGATTGCTTTCTGCCTATGCTTCGCAGAATGAGTACTTCTATTGCGGAATTCCCTCTGCCCGTTTTTCTCCACAATTCGGTACCACCATTTCACCACAAGGTATGTGGAGGTATTTTCCCGATCTATGGAGAATGCGTGGTTGTTTGACATCCTTGCAACAATATCATGTGGACATATATCATGGTTTGTCAGGCGAACTGCCAATCGGTATCCATCGTACAGGTATTCAAACGATTGTAACGATGCACGATGCGATATTCATGCGCTATCCGGAATTATATAGCATAGGTTATAGGCATTTGTTTGCAAACAAGGTGCGATATGCTTGCGCGCACGCTGATGTGATTATTGCTATCTCAGAGCAGACCAAACGAGACATAATAACCTATTTTCACGCGGATGAAAGAAAGATACGAGTGGTTTACCAAGGTTGCAATAACCAGTTTCGCAAACCGATTTCTAAAGAGGAAGTACAAGCGGTTCGAGCTAAGTATTGTTTACCAGATCAATATCTGCTTTATGTGGGTGCGTTAGAGCGTCGCAAAAACCTATATAATCTGCAACTGGCTATGGAAAGCGCACACATAGATGTCCCTTTGGTGTATGTCGGTGCTCCATCCAAGTATGGGGAGACCTTGCGCCAGTTGTCTATACAATGCCATCAAGAAATCTATTTCTTGCACGGCATCCCGTTTACGGACTTCCCTGCATTATACAA
>CALZHO010000235.1 GCA_945787425.1 uncultured Bacteroidales bacterium | reverse complement strand
CACACGCGGCAATCAGTTGGATGTCTTGGCGCGTCAGTTCCTTTGGGCGGAGGGCATGACCTATGGGCATGGCACAGGGCACGGTGTGGGACACTTCATGGGTTGCCACGAGGGACCACAGAACATCCGCACGGACAACAATCCTAATCCATTGCAGGTAGGCAATATCTGTTCGGATGAGCCAGGCATCTACCGCACCAACGAGTATGGCATCCGCATTGAGAACCTCATCGCCGTGCGCGAAGTCCCCACTCTAAACCACTCTACACAACCGCTAAACAACGCCACCACAGGCGAGACATTCTACGAGTTTGAGACACTCACCCTTTGCTACTACGACACGCGTATGATTGACCTCGCTCGTATGACCAAAGAGGAGGTCCAGTGGATCAATGACTACCACGCATGGGTATATGCCGAGATAGCACCACTGCTCTCAGCAGAAGAAGCCGCTTGGCTGAAAGACAAATGCCAACCGCTGGCTGTATAGCGGCAGCGATGCTGCCAGGCGAAAGGCAAGAGGCGAGAGGCGAAAGGCAAGAAATATGAAAAATGAGTTGGATTTTCCAACTCATTTTTCTTATCCGTGCCTCTAACCTCTAACCTCTAACCTTATCTCCTCATCACTGCCCGTCCGTGGTATAATCCCCACGACTGCAAGCAACCAAATGCAAAAAGTCATTCATAAAAGTGTGTTATTTCACACAAAAGTCGTTCATAAAAATGTAAAAAATCGCAAAAAGTCATTCATAAAAGTGTAAATCATTTGCATATATCATTTATTTTCAGTACCTTTGCAGCGAATTTCAAAACACATCAATAAAACACACATATGGAACGGCTAATTATTGAGGAATTATTGCACTGGAAAACAAGTCCACGACGCAAACCATTGATACTAAATGGTGCGCGACAAGTGGGCAAGACATGGATTCTGAAGCATTTTGGAGAAATGCATTATGACAATGTAGCATATATCAACTGCGATAAGGAGTCGCTGGCTACCAAATTGTTTGAAGACTATGATACCAAACGCATAATGCAAGCGATAGAAGCGATGACCAACACCCAGATTGTTGCGGGCAAAACACTCATTATCATAGATGAGATTCAGGAGGTTCCACGAGGACTACATGCTCTAAAGTATTTTGCTGAAAACGCACCCGAGCAACATATTGCCGTTGCTGGTTCATTGCTGGGACTATTGCTGCACCAAGGTGAGAGTTTTCCTGTTGGCAAAGTGAATATGTTGCAAATGCATCCTATGACTTTTCTGGAATTTCTCAAAGCAATAGGAGAGGACAAGATGTACCAACAACTCCTCAGTAGAGAATGGAGCGTAACGAACACAGTACACGAAAAGATTGTAAAGCACTTGCGTATGTATCTCTATGTCGGAGGAATGCCAGAGGCGGTGCAGGCGTATTGTGACAATGTACCATTGCGTGAGATTCGTACTATTCACAACGAAATCCTCACAGCATATATTAACGACCTTTCGAAGCATGCCCCTAAAGAGCAAGTGGTTCGTATTACGCAAGTATTCCGATCAGTTCCAGCACAAATAGCTAAAGAAAACAAGAAGTTTATATTTGGATTGCTCAAAAAAGGCGCAAGAGCCAAGGATTTTGAATTGGCTATCCAATGGTTGATGGATGCAGGATTGGTGCACAAAGTGTGTCAGGTTAGCAAACCAGAAGCGCCATTGACCTTTTATGAAGAGGCAGATGCGTTTAAACTATTCTTGTTGGATTGCGGATTATTAGGCGCAATGAATATGACAGATGCCACGGAAGCCATGCTGACAGATAACATCTTTGAGGAGTACAATGGCGCGTTGACAGAGCAATTAGTACTGCAGGAACTAAAGTGCGTACCTAACCTGCCTGTTTATTATTACACCAAGCAGAATTCGCAACAAGAGATCGATTTTGTGATTGAAATTAAAAATCGTGCTATTCCTGTAGAAGCCAAAGCAGGAGAGAACTTGCAAGCTAAATCGTTGAAACAATTCATACTGGAGAATAAATCAGAAAAGGTAATCAAGACCTCGCTCAAACAATACAAAAGCAACGAGATTATAGACAATGTACCTCTATATGCATTGTATTGTTATCTTCTGGAACCACGCTCCACTAATTGACGGAGTCACCGTTCTTTTTTCGTGTTGGCTGTGTAGCAGCAGCGATGCTGCTATGCGCATGTCCGTGCTCGTCCGTGGTGGGTTTAACCTCCTCTTTCTGAGGTAATTTACTCCTCCTCTGCACCAATTTTACACAATTTTAACAAAAAAATTTGCATATATCAATTATTTTTTGTACCTTTGCACGCTTTTTGGGAGGTAAATTTTCTACGCTGAAAAACACAATCAGAGAGAAACACACATACCGCCATAGCGAATACCTTTTACAATAGAATACTATATACAATCATGAGAAACGAACATAATCATTTTTCCAAGGCGAACTGCCTCTTTTACAAGGCGTTGCATATCCTGGTGATATGCATTTTGATGTGTGTAGGTGCCATGCCTCTTTCCGCGCAGGTATATTCCACCGCGCAACGCTACACGCCATACGACTCGCGCACCAACGCTGCGTATGGTGCTTCGTATAATAGCAATGCCTATGCAGAGCAACCAGCCTACACCCCCTACCAATCCACAGTCTATCAACCCTTTGCTTCTTCTCCCAGCATGATTTCTGGCAGAAGAAACACTGGTGAGGCACCCTCCA
>CALZHO010000234.1 GCA_945787425.1 uncultured Bacteroidales bacterium | reverse complement strand
CACATGTCCGACCCCATTCGCCGCGGCAGAGTAAACTCCTGTATGGGATATGTATGTGGCAAGGCTGGTGTTACCCCGTTAAGTCTTGAGTTTGCTCAACGCGCTCTGCATGATTTCACACAAAGCAAGAATGATACTTACATTGCTAGCGGTTTATTGTATATCATGCAAATTTATGGCGAAATGGGCGAATATAGTAGAGCCGATAGTATCTATAGCCTACTTGCTCAATACGAGTTGGATTCCATAAATCTAATGTACCTTAATATGTATCGGGGTTGGTGCTTTTATGGCAAAGAAGACTACAATTCTGCCATGATTTCATTTCAACATGCAATACAATTCGCTTGTAATAACGATACAGAACGATGGCGCATCTATCAAGAAATCATGAAAACCTATTATCGCCTCGGTAATTTGGATTCCGCCGTATCTTATGCTGAGAATATTATACACAGCACGTCTTATCCTATTTTGTGCGCCAATGCTTACTATATCCTAATGGATGATGCCACCAACAGGCACGACGCACAAGCCGTATCCTATTACGCCCATAAACGTGCTGATATGCAGCAGTTGGATAAAAAAACAGACAACGACTACTCTCGTGCTATTTCCATGTTGGAAAATTATATCAATTCCGACATTTCACAGGTTACAAACGTCTTGACACTAAGTGTTATCATTGTCGTTGTTATAATATGTATAATAATAGGAGTATTGTATTTACGTAGATATCATAACAATTTCTTGGATACGCAACAGCATGCGATTGTTTTAGAAGAACAATTAGCAAACGTCAACAAAGAATTGGAGGAAACACAACAAGCTCAAAGGCGAGAGGTAGTAGAAACAATGCTACTGAAATGTTGCGACGCATTCGCTTTTGGAGCGGATATATGGAACGATGATGACTTGCTCTGCAAAACTGCAGACCAGCAATTAGACAATATTTATACACGATTGCACACGCAATTTTCTATCGACATACAAGATTTGAAAATTTGCATACTTACTCTGTATAATGCTTCACGCGAGCAGATTGCTACCAACATATTTCGAGCAGTTTCCAGTGTGCCAAAGTTGCGTACTAATACAGCGAAGAAACTGGGTACTACCTCCACGAATCTTCGAACTTTTTTACTGGATTTCTTGGCTTCATAATCAAAATTGATACTTTTTTCCACGTCTATTTTGTCACTCTTTCTGATTTTCAGTCAGTTAGAGTTGTGCGTTTTCCACCCCTTTTCTTTGTGTACATCCGCAAAAAGCAGTACCTTTGCAGACGGAAATCAATAATAATAACACGTATGAGAAAAGTACTTATTTTAATTGCCTTTTGGATGGGATGTTCAACCATCGTTTTTTCGGCACCCTGTACCGAGAGTGAAATCCCTTTATGGGAAATGGCAGTCGTTGTGCCGCTGGATGATTTAGAAAGTTCTTCTTGTCCGACTCCTCCGAGGTGTTTCCGCGCAACGATTAGCGGGCATGATTTATTTGTATCTGCGAATACAAACAAGACTGCACATCTAATCGTAGAAAACAATAGCAAGGGAGACATTGTGGAGGATAAGCCATTTACTTCCTCCACCACTGTTAATATTTCTAAGAAAGGTAATTATACCTTATATATTATCTCTGACGACACTGCTGTCATAGGAGAATTTAGCGTAGAATAATAAGGCAACCCCCTAAGTTTCAAAATTTATCTACATTATGAAAAAAATCCCATTTTTAGTCCTATTATCAGGGCTGTTCATCTGTGAAATGATGTATGGTCAATCGTGGCTAACGAGCAACGGCTCTTTGTATGGTCCCACATCCTCTTCTTCGAAAGTGGGTATTGGTGTCGTTCCCGAGTATAAATTGGATGTTAACGGAAAAGTATTTTTGCGTACAGTTTCAACTGTTGGAGGGTGGCAAAATGCTTATTTATATTGGAATGCCCATTCCTTGGTAATGGGAACGCCTCCGGGACATTATGCAAACAATTCGTTGGATTTAATGCCAGGCGGTAGTACTACTGCATGGCTGTTTTCTCGTTTGCGGATGTTTACTGCCACAGGTGTGGACCAACAGGTGCAACGTATTGAACTGCGTTCAGAAGGCAATTGCTGGTTCAAAAATACCGGAAATGTAGGAATTGGCACCAGTGCTCCTGCTTATAAATTTGAAGTGCTCGGTACCATCCCCGCCCGCGAGATTCTGGTCAATCTGAATGGTGTTGGCGGTGCGGATTTCGTGTTTGCAGACGATTATTGTCTGCGCCCGTTGAGCGAAGTGCAATCTTTTATACAGGAAAACAGACACTTGCCCGAGATACAATCCGCAGCGGAGATGTAACAGAATGGGGTAAGTGTCAATGAGTTGCAATTCCAACTATTGCAAAAAATAGAGGAACTTACTCTCTATATTATTGAACAAGATAAGCAAATACAAGAATTGCAGCAAAAAGTAGAACATTTGGAACAATAAACATCATACTATGAAACATACCCTATCATTTATTGAATTTCTAATATATTTTTCAACTTATTTGCTGATTGGATGTACTACCTTGGTGGATGGCGGAAATCCTGATGGCCATAGTATCGGTTTCTTTCTGCCATCAGATACTGCTTTCCTTCAAAATATTATAGCAATTCCTGCTCCAACGGGTAGTGATAGCGCAGATGAAGCCCATATGCTATCTTTGTACTCTCAGCGATGCGGCAATTATTATGTGCCGAACTA
>CALZHO010000233.1 GCA_945787425.1 uncultured Bacteroidales bacterium | reverse complement strand
GAGGTTCTGATTGTCGGAATAGAGAATATGGAGAACTTCCGTTGTATTCGTAAACAACGATACTTATTCCCAGCAGAAAGACCAATTCTCTTTGTTTCACGCTATCCTCAATCGATAGACTTGCGTCAATGGCTTATACAAATACCCAATATGTATCTGCATTTCGGAGACTTCGATTTAGCAGGAATACACATCTATGAATCTGAGTTTTACAGATATCTTGGCGCGCGTGCATCATTTTTCATCCCTGATGATATAGAGTTTCGCATTGCCAACGGCAGTTTAGAACGATACAACGCCCAATATGATAAATTTAAAAATTACAAGCCACATGATAATAAACTCTTTCCATTGTTCGAAATAATAAATCGCTATCATCGCTGTTACGATCAGGAGGGATATATTGAGAGACATTATAGTTAAAATATACTAATCCCAAGTCCGCGTAATAGCGCAAAAAAGTTGCTTTTGAGGTTATAGATTTGGGCTCTTTTTTGACTTATATATGGAGGGGTATATATAAACACGAATCTATTAACACAAAAACGTAAATGAACAAAGAATGATGCGGAGAAAAAATGACCCATTCGCCGCAAAAGTGCGGAGATTAGGCACGATTTTTGTTGCAAGATATAGAAAACAAATACACTATGAATACCGTTTATCTATGGCAAAATGGCAGGTTTCCCCGTTTCGAATGGGATGCCGATGCGCTGCTATTACCTTTAGGCGAAGTACACACCTTGCAAGGGCAGTTGCTGGGACGCATGTCTGCGCTGGGCTTTGAAGGCCTTGCGCAACAGGTGGAAGCCGTCACACAGGAGATCATTGGTTCATCCCAGATAGAAGGTGTGACGCTGAATGCCGATAGCGTACGAAGCAGCGTTGCACGGCATCTGGGATTAGAAACGGCGGGCAATGAGCGAAGTGACCATTATACCGAAGGGGTGGTGAATGCGATGATGCAGGCCACACAAGCATTTGCGGCTCCACTTACTGCGGAACGGATGTTTGGATGGCATGCCGCTTTCTTCCCGACCGGTTATAGCAACGGCTACAAGATAACGGTTGCTAACTGGCGTGTTGGAGACGAACCGATGCAAGTGGTTAGCGGATCTATGGGCAAAGAGAAAGTGCATTTTGTAGCTCCGTCAAGCGATATGGTTCCGGCAATGATGGAACAATTCACCGCATGGTGCAACACCCCGAAGGACACTGACCCGATACTGCGTGCGGCCATAGCACATTTATGGTTCGTAACAATCCATCCTTTTGATGATGGCAACGGACGCATGGCGCGCACCATTACCGAGATGATGCTTGCACGTGCGGACAACAGCAGCCGGCGTTTCTATAGCCTTTCGGCAGAGATAATGAAGCAGCGCAAGGAGTATTACGATGCGTTGGAACAAGCGCAGAAAGGCTCAATAGATATCACGCTTTGGTTACTATGGTTTGTAAAAACATTGCATAATGCACTGCTCTTTTCGTTGCAGACAACCGACCGAGTACTGCAGAAAGCATCTTTCTGGAGCGAACACAAAGAGACAGAACTGAACGAACGGCAACGGAAAATCATCAATCGGCTATGGGATGGTTTCGAAGGCAAACTGACTACGCAGAAATATGCCAAGTTCAATCATTGCTCGCAAGACACAGCGCTGCGTGACATACAATCCTTGATAGAAAAAGGCATTCTCCGCAAGACTGATGTGGGCGGCCGTTCCACCAATTACGAACTAATAGAAAAAAAGTTGCTTTTGAAGTGATAGATTCGGACTCTTTTTTGACATCTATATGGAGGGGTATATAAAAACACGAATCGATTAACACAAACACAACGGATAACAGATTATCAAATATATGTCCAAACAATTACAAATACGCAACTCCACAGCAGAGTTCTTGATCTTCCAAGCCGAAGACAAAGCACAAGGCGTACAAGTCTTCTATAAAGACGAAACCATCTGGGCAACGCAGAAAGCCATGTCTGCGCTTTTTGATTGCTCAACAGATAATATTGGTGTGCACCTGAAGAACATCTTTGAGAGTGGCGAATTAGACAAAGATTCAGTTACCGAGAAAATTTCGGCAACTGCCGCAGACGGTAAGAATTACCTTACGCAATTCTACAAACTTGATGCCATCATCTCTGTCGGCTATCGCGTGAATTCCATTCGTGCGACCCAGTTCCGGCAATGGTGTACAGCCGTATTGCGACAGTTTGCCATACGCGGATATGTTATCGACAAGAAACGTATGGAGAACGGTGCGTTCATCAGTGAGGATTACTTTGAGTACCTGTTAGAGGAGATTCGTGAAATTCGTCTCTCCGAGCGCCGATTCTATCAGAAACTGACCGACATATATGCAACGGCTATAGACTATAATCGCGATGCGCCCACTACGCGTGAGTTCTTTGCGAAAGTGCAAAACAAAATGCACTACGCTGTCCATGGACATACTGCAGCAGAACTCATCATGGAGCGTGCAGATGCGGAAAAGGAGCACATGGGCTTAACCACATGGGAGCATGCACCTAATGGAAAGATTCTCAAACCCGATGTGAGCGTGGCGAAAAACTATCTCAAAGAGATGGAATTGGAATCCATGGGGCGTATCGTCAATGGTTTTCTGGAGGTTGCCGAAGATATGGCTAAACGGCATATTCCTATGACAATGGAAGACTGGGCAAAACGTATTGACAAGTTCTTGGATACCACCGAACGACCGATTCTC
>CALZHO010000232.1 GCA_945787425.1 uncultured Bacteroidales bacterium | reverse complement strand
GCGTGACCTGACCGCGCCCAAACCTTGCCGAAAGTACCATCTACCTTCGGCAAGATAATTTCTGTTGATGACAAAAATTACTTCATCAGAATGCCTCTGGAGGCATACAAGGCTATAGATGAAAACATCGGGACACCAGATGAATCTATATCCCGTGATACGGTATTGAATGTAGCCATACTGCTGTTCATGGGCTATGTTGATGCTGCCACTACCGTTGCCGAATCAATTGGCGGCGGTGGTGGTACTTCCTCCGATTGGGGCAAGGAAAAGGACGAGGATGAGCGTGAAAGGGCGCGACGCTGCGCCAACCATGCCAAGTGGCTGTGCAAGCCTATCAAGAGAAGTAAAGGATATGTACGATAAAAACAAACCATTATGAAAAACAAGTACAACAACCTTGTTGAGGAAATCAACAAACAGGAAGAGGTCAAGGAAGAGAAAAATACCCTTGGCGAAGAACTACGACTTATCAAACAAGCCGTAAGTAACTTAAAAGACTGCGTTTCAAAAGTTGAACAGGCAGACAAAGACGGCATGGACATGGTGAAAGCATTGAATGCTGCCACGGACAGCATGGATATGGCAGTTTTCGCTTTCTGCCGTGCAGTTACACGTGTCGAGTCAACAGTACTGAAAGTTGAAATGACCGACGAGTGCAAGAACGAAATCATCACAGCAAGAGAGGGACTTGTCAAAGCAGAAACCATTCTGCTCTCCAATCACAGAAAGATGATGCTACAACAACTGCATCACCAGAATGAAGAACTGCGCTCTTTCATAAAGTCAGCCCAAGGCGTGTACTTGTCACCAAAGATATTTTGGTGGTGGACTGGAATATCATATGTAACCTCTCTGTACTCTCTTTGGAATCTTTTGCAACTGCTCCTTCTTTGGCTGAGATAACAATCGGGGAAAAGATAGCTAGAATTGAGGTGCAACTGTGGGAATTCTGCCACCTATAGTTGCACTTTTTAACACTTAAGCCCACTTTTTGTTATTTCTACGCAAAAAAACGCAAGTTTTTAGTGTGCTTTTATGGCAATTACATATTTTATTATTAACTTTGTGTTCAGAATTTGACAATTCTAATTAGGGATAGTATTTTTTGTAATAATGATTGAGATGTATTAATGAAATAAATACTATAACATTTTTATGCAGAAAATAGCAAATCGACAAGAGGCTGAAATCAAACTGAAGCAAATCTTTGGTTTTGACCATTTTTATGACGAACAATGGAATGCAATAGAACGGATACTCCGAGGAGAACGAATCCTTATGATTGAACGAACAGGATTCGGAAAGTCTCTATGCTACCAATTTCCTGCTACTCAGTTCGATGGTGTTACAGTCATCTTTTCTCCACTGATAGCACTGATGCGCGATCAAGTAAGAAATCTTTGTAAAAAAGGGATTTCCGCTGCATATATAAATTCGGAACAATCATATGAAGACAACCATAAAGCTATTCAACGAGCACTGAACAACGAGATTAAAATTCTTTATATTGCACCAGAAAGGCAAGAGAACGATGAGTGGATAGAGGCTACTCGTCAAATACATCTTTCAATGATTGTAATTGATGAAGCCCACACGATCTCAACATGGGGTCATGACTTCAGACCATCATTTCGCAGGATTATTGCTTTAGTACAATTGCTTCCTAAACATTTACCAATTCTTGCCACTACAGCAACAGCAACAAAAAGAGTTCAGCAAGATATAGAGCAACAAATAGGAGGACGGTTGACAACTATTAGAGGAAATCTCGTAAGACCGAATTTTGAATTACAAGTAATTAAGGTGCAATCGGAAGACGAGAAAATGATATGGTTGGCTCAGAATGTAAACACATTGGATGGTACAGGGCTGATTTATACTGGTACAAGAGTTGATACTGAGATTTATGCAAAATGGCTTCAATTCGTGGGTGTTAATGCAACGGATTATAATGCTGGTTTTGACGCAGAAACTCGCAAGTCTATTGAGATTGGACTGATGAAGAACCAATGGAAGTGTGTTGTATCAACCAATGCACTTGGTATGGGAATAGACAAACCTGATATTCGCTTTATCATACATACTCAAATTCCAGTGTCACCAATTCACTATTATCAGGAGATTGGTCGTGCTGGTCGTGATGGGAAACCAACACGCATTATTTTATTTTACAACGAGAATAAAGATAACGAAAGCGGAGTTGCTTCAGACTTGTTACTTCCACTTTCATTCATTGAAGGTGCGCGTCCTACAACAAATAAATATCAAAAGGTTATCTCTTTGTTACAAGAAGAGCCTCTTTCGGAAAGAGAGGTAATGAAGAGAGCTAATCTCAAACAAACACAAGCCAGAGTGATTAAAGCTGATTTGATTGACCAAGAAATCATAAAGGAAGTACTGTATGGTAAGACTAAAAAATACGAATATCAGTTTAATGCGCCAGCTTTGAACACGGGACTTTTTGAGGAACTTAGAGATGCGAAACGAAAAGATCTTCATTCGATGGAAGAGTATATATACACAGATATGCCAAGAATGAAATACTTGTGTGCTTATCTTGATAGTGACGAACATACATCATATTCTAATTGTGACAACACTAATTTAGAGAAGCTCCACATTACCCAATCCCCTGTTCTAAATAAAAAATTAGAAGATTTTAGAGAAACTTACTTCCCTGTTTTGGAACTCGCATCTTGGACTATAAGGAAAGGAGGTTTTAGAATTTGTTTTTCTTCCC
>CALZHO010000231.1 GCA_945787425.1 uncultured Bacteroidales bacterium | reverse complement strand
TGCAGCGAGCGAAGCGAAGCGTATTTTTGTATAAAAAAAGTACCGCTTACAATCACACATTAGCGGCTAATGTTTTGAACATTTATTTGGCGATGCCGCAATGAATTGCAGCATCAGCACCAAATATATTCATGAATTGACAAAAATTGACACCTTATTGACGCAAATTGTCTTAAATATACACCTCTGTTATTTTTAACTATTTTTGCAGCCATCTAAGATGGCGTATTTTTGTATCAAAAAATATCTTCATTTGTCTCCTTTGTTGTTGGGGAGAGTATTTTTTTGTATTTTATTTGGTTGATTAATAGAAAATCACTACCTTTGCAGAAAATTTGAGCCAAATCCACTATGACATCTCGTTTCTTTTATATCGCCATCTTCTGCCTATTCTCTCTCTCCTTGTCGGCAGACACCCTTACAGGCAACTGCGGAGACTCACTCTATTGGTCTTTTGACACCGAAACCCGCCACCTCGATATCACGGGTAAAGGCAAAATGAACCTCTATAAGTACCCCGCATGGACCAATAAGAATATCACCATCGCTTCGGTCACTTTTCCTGATAGCATAACGTCCATTGACAGCTATGCCTTCAACGAACAAGCACTAACCGAAGTCCATATCCCCGCCTCTGTCAAGAAGTTCGGCAGAGATGCTTTCGCCCAAATGCCATCTCTTTTGCGCTTTGAGTACGAGGGAGAGGGCTATGCTGAATCGGAGAATGGCATACTCTATAATTGCTACAATCTTCGCTATTTCAAAGGCATCACTCGCATGCTCTCCTATAACAACGCCCTCGACACACTTATCGTTACCTATGGCTATGCTTCCGCTAATTTCCTCAATTGCTCATATATCGATGATTCACGTGCATACGACACACGGCTGTCGGGTAAATATAGTACCACCCCCAAGAAAATTCAAACCTACTATCTTCCCGATGAATTGGAGAAAATTGGCGACTTCCTCTTATGCTATGCCATTCAACTCGGCGGTATCTCTATACCCAAGAAGGTGCACACAATAGGCGCAGGAGCTTTTCTGCATTGTTCTGCGATGGATTCGGTCGTTTTTGAGGGAGATGGCATCCAAACCATAGGAGACAGCGCTTTTAGCCATTGCACTTCCTTGTCCTATATCTCTCTCCAAGATACCATTCCGCCTATCGTGCACGAACACACTTTCGATGGAGTCGATCGCTCTATTCCTATCTATATCCCCGCACATTCCACCGAACGCTACCAATCCGCACCCTATTGGAGCGAATTCTTCCATTTTGTAGAACCTACACCCACTGCACTCGAGCAAATCCCTGACCAACCAACCAAATCACCCGATTCAAACGGAACAAAAGTCCTCAAAAACCAGCAACTTCTTATCCTGCACTGCGGACAAACATACACTCTTTTAGGACAACACTAAGGCGCAGTATGCAAAAAATGTATATTTTTTTGCAATAAATGTTGCATATTCACAAAAAATGAAGTAACTTTGTCGCCGAAATGATATGCGATTAGCAATTGTAGCATATAATCGTCCTCTTTTTTGATACCTAAAGCAAAAAGATACCTATATAAAAATAATAACTAAAAACGAATCTTTATGATGAACAAACACACAGAGAAAGGCTTTCGTAGCCTGCTCATGACATTCACAGTCAGTGTAATGTTGTTGTTTAGCATCACTGCCATGGCTGCCCCACAGAATATTACGGGCAAGGTGCAAGATGCTAATGGAGAACCCCTAATAGGAGCAAGTGTCTTGGAGAAAGGAACATCAAATGGTACAATTACCGATTTTGATGGTGTGTTTACGTTGCGCGTAGAAACGGACGCTTTATTAGTCGTTTCTTATGTCGGCTACCAAGATCAAGAAGTTCGTGCAGCACAAGATTTAGTAGTTGTGCTACGCGAGGATCAAGAAGTATTGGATGAGGTGGTTGTCATTGGTTATGGTACCCAAAAACGCAAAGACGTTACCACCTCTATTTCTTCTGTTGATACCGAGGACTTAGAGAAACGCCCTATCACCTCTGCGGCTCAAGCTATGCAAGGTAAGGCTGCGGGTGTAACCGTAGTCAAGCCAAGCGGTCAACCAGGTGCTGGCATGGTGGTGCGCGTGCGCGGTACAACCTCCATGAACGGTAGCAACGACCCTCTTTACGTAGTGGACGGTGTGCCAATGACCGATATTGACTTCCTCGCGCCAAACGACATTGAGACCATGCAAATCCTCAAGGACGCTTCTTCTGCTGCTATCTACGGCTCACGCGCTGCCAACGGTGTCATCATGATTACCACCAAAGCGGGTGCTACCAGCAAGGAGAAGATGAACGTGACCTTCTCTATGTACGGCGGTTGGACACAAGTGGCAAAACGCATGGAGAGCCTCAATTTTGAGCAATACCGCGAGTACTTGGACGACCTCGGCTCCAACGTGGTACTGCCTGACGGCTTGAAAGACGAGACCAACTGGTTCGACGAGACTTACAAGACAGGTTCGACACAAAACTACCAACTCTCGGTCAGTGGCGGTACAGATCGCGTGAACTACTACATGTCGGGTGGTTATACCAATGAGCAAGGTGTCGTACCTACTACCAAGTACCAACGCTACAACTTCCGCACCTCTCTCGATGCCGAAGTGACCAAGTGGCTGAATATCGGCGCGAACGTGGCATACGGCTACAGCGAGAACCAAGGTACTATCTCCTCGGGTACAGGTGCCAACCGTGGTGGTTTGGTGTTGTCTGTAATCA
>CALZHO010000230.1 GCA_945787425.1 uncultured Bacteroidales bacterium | reverse complement strand
GCTTTCTCTACATAGTTGATAGCATTGTCCACGATATTGTGGAAAATGGAGTAGAGTAGCGTATAGTTTCCTGAGATAATCAAGTGCTTAGGGATATTGTGCGTGATAGTAGCACCTGCTTGCGAAGCGCGCAAAGATAGGTCTTGTACCACATTCTCCACCACGGTATAAAGGTCTAATTGTAGGCGAGTGTAGAAGTCGGCTTGGGAGTCAAGTTTGTTGATAGTGGATATATCTTCCACAAGGTTGGCCAGGCGCCCCGATTGCTGATAGGCACGCTCGATGAATTGTCGGCGTTGTTCTTCGGTCATGTCGGGGTGCATGAGAATAGTTTCCAATGCTCCGCGAATACTCGCTACAGGTGTTTTGAGTTCGTGACTGATGTTCTGCGTCAGCGTAAGGCGTTGCTGCTCACGTGCCTTATTAATTTTACGCTTGTAGAAGGCATAAAAGATGCCTACAATAGCAATAATGCCTATTCCTATGATAATCCAGATGTTCATGGTGTTGTGTAGCGTTGTGTAGAGTGGTTAATTTTCGAAGAGGTATCCGTAGCCCGATTTGGTGATAATGCGTTTGCCGTACTGCCCCAATTTGCGGCGGAGGTGGGTGATATGCACATCTACGGTACGTTCGAGTACATAGCCGTTGCTGTCCCACACATTATTAAGCAAGTGATCGCGTGATAGGATCTGTCCGCGATGGGTGAGCAGGTAGCAGAGTAGTTCAATCTCTTTGCGTGTTGTTTTCACATTTTCGCCATCCACCATGAGCGACATATCGGCTTTGTTCACTACAATACCCTCAAACACAATGCAGTCGTTGCTGATAGGTCTTTGTTCTTGGTTCTTGGCTCCTTGTTCTGCAGTTCTGCGAAGCACCGCTGCTACTCGCGCCAGTACTTCGGCAATGCGGAAGGGCTTGCTGATATAGTCATCTGCGCCTAATTGAAATCCTTGAAGCACAGTATCTTCGTCGCTCAATGCTGTTAAGAATATGATTGGCGGAATCCCATTACCCAATAGCGAAGCGTCCGATAGATCGCTGTGCGAGCGTCCTATATCCGAACGCAGCTTTTCTGCCATCTCCAACCCCGACATCTCGCCCATCATGATATCCAGCAGAATCAAATCCACCTCATAATTCTTAATTCTCAATTCATAATTAGCCAAGGCTTCTTCTGCGGAGTGCGCAATAAGGGTTTCGTAGCCTGCTTTTTGCAACGAATAGGAGAGAATCATGCAGATATCCTCTTCGTCATCTACTATGAGTATGCGTTGTTTTGCCATATTGGTGTGATTTCGGCTGCAAAGTTAGTAAAAATTATGCATATCTCCAATTGTATTTGCGCAATTTAATGATTTCTTAACAAAATTGTCAGGGTAGGTGATACCGTGATGTTTCTCTGCTTTGTGCTTTATACTAGGTATTTGATTGCAGGATAAGTGTGCTTTGCCTACTAATTGCCTATCTCTACTATGATATTACTATGTGGTAACTATGTGATTACTATGTGATTCAGAGCACATCTATATACCTTCTGTTGGCTAGTGATCACTTGTACTAATTGACTTTTATCGCCATTAACCGATATTAACTGGCATTCACTTCTCTTCCTTTGAAAACATAGCGTGGGCATTTAGGGTATTTAGGGTATTTAGGGTATTTGGGACATTTTTCATTTACCCTAAATCCCCTAAATACGATCTTTTTGTTTTTATATACCCGTTAAATATTAAATCCGCATAACTGATACTTTTTCAATCGATTATGCGGGTTTGCCTTATCACCTAATAACCTTATCACCTTACTTCCACGGACATCCTGAGCAAATTTTCTCCCCTCATCCTCCGCGTCCGCAGAAGTTATAAAAATTGTAATTGGCTATTTTTCTTTCGAGTATGATTCAAACCAGTTTGCGCGAATTAATTAATGCAGAGAACAAAAAAATAAACGAGATCCTTTCTCCTTTTGCACGAATTTTGAGGGCTAATTTATATAATGGATTATATAGGATATATTATGGATACAAATCGAATTAACAAACTGAGCAATAAAATTCAATACATCGGTTGCGATGATGCGACCTTAGACCTTTTTGAGAGTCAGTACCCACTGCCTAACGGCATGTGCTACAATAGCTATTTGCTTTTGGGTGAGCGAGTTGCTGTGATGGATAGTGTGGATAAACGCAAGACTGCCGAGTGGCTTCAGAAGATTGAGCAGTTCCATCGCACGCCCGATTACCTAATCATTCATCACACCGAACCCGACCATAGCGGTTCGATAGGTGCGTTCTTGGAGAAATATCCCCATGCCACTATTGTTGCCAGTCGCGCTGCGTTACAGTTCTTAGAGCAGTTTGGTTACCAATCGGCTCATACCCTCATGGTTAAACATGGCGATTCGTTGGACTTAGGCGGACTGACTTTACATTTCATTAGCGCACCCATGGTGCATTGGCCCGATGTGCTGATGACCTATCTGACGGAGGAGAAAACGCTCTTCTCTGCCGATGCCTTTGGCTCGTTTGGGGTGTATTCGTCGTTTTCGGCACATTGGATAGACGAGGCACGCAGGTATTATATCAATATATGTGGCAAGTATGGCGCACAAGTGGCTGCCGCTTTGGCGAAGATACAAGCATTTGATATTCAGCGCATAGCCCCTTTGCATGGCTGTGTGTTAGAGGGCAATGAGGTCGCAGAGGCATTGCACTTGTATGACATCTGGAGTCGATACGAGGTGGAGACGGATGGTGTGCTGG
>CALZHO010000229.1 GCA_945787425.1 uncultured Bacteroidales bacterium | reverse complement strand
CAGGTTGTATTATTGGTGTCGGCCAAAAAAGCCAACTCGTCCAAGTATTCTTTTGTTCGTTCTTCGTTTTGAGTGGGAGTAATTAGTCCTACCAAAACAGCATTTAGTTTGCCCATAGTGTTGTGTAGCGTTGTTTAGCAGTTGTGTAGAATTGTTTGTAAAAAAAGTGTGCAAAGATAGTATTTTATTTTCATTCGTACAAGATTTACCATGAAGTTTCATCAAAATGTGGAGTATTTGCAATATCTTCTATTATCTTTGTTGAAAAAAGCGTTGGGGGCTTGTATATGTCCGATTTTTTTTGTAACTTTGCGCCCAAATTCATTTGGGCGATTATGATAGAGATTTTGAAATATTGTTTACCTGCACTATGTGTATTGTTAGCGACGTGGATTGTGATGCACAAATTTTATAAAAGTGAAGCAGAAAAACGTCTCTGGGAACTCAAGCGTCTCTCGCAAAAAGAGATTTCCCCATTGCGTATGCGTGCTTATGAACGCTTGGCACTTTTATTGGAGCGAACAACCCCAGAGCATATGTTGGTGGAACTCAATCTGGGTGAGATGACGATCCTGCAAGTGCAGCAGCACTTGATGCGTACCATTCGCGTGGAGTATGACCATAATCTCAGCCAACAGGTATATGTGAGCGATGAGGTGTGGCAACTCATTCTATCTGCACGCGACCAGATGGTGGCATTCGTCAATAGTATGGCGCAGCAGATGCCTCCTGAGAGTTCTGCCCTCGATTATGCCAAAGTGCTCATCACCGCTTATTCCTCCAACGGACATACTGCCAACGAGCAAGCGGCGCTTGCTCTGCGCAATGAAGCAAGATCGTTATTATGAACTCATTAATACCAATGATACATATACACAAACCGCTGCTCTATGTGCTGTGCGCTATCATTATGGCGGCATGCACTACGGACACTACTTGCCGAAAAGAGATGGATGTAGCCATGGGGCTAACGCTGCAGGCCGACTCGCTGAACGCAAAGGAGCATGCGGTGATTTACACCAATTGGGATAGTCTTACGGTGGAAGCATTGGGCAAAAATGAGCTGCTGATTGATAATGGCAAAAGTGTGAAAAGGTTGTTTTTGCCTCTGCGCCCAGACACAACTGTATCTGCATTTTTGATGACTTTTCATGAGCAAACCGATACCCTCTTTGTGGAGCATACTCCGCGCCAGTATTTTGTGAGCTTAGCATGCGGTTGTGCTATTTATCATACCATTACCGCAGCTTGGTCCTCCGATACGCGTGTGGATAGCGTGCAAATCATCAACGCCAGCGTGGAGAACGCTGTGCAGGATAATCTACGTATTTATTTGCATGAATAGCCGTCTGTTGCTCATATTATCCCTATTGTTTTTGGTGTCGCGCGCGAGCGCTGAGGATGCTGTCGGTGCACCCGTGCAACCAAAGCAATATGCTGACACAGCTATTTATCAAGGTATGAGCATCAAACTGGATATTGCCATGCCTATCCTCGAACTGGCACGCTCGGCGGGTAAGGTGCAAGATTATGAGATGGCGCTCAATGTGCGCTTGGCCAAGCGATTCTATCCTACATTGGAGTTGGGTTACGCGATTGCAGATGTCACTGCCGATGGCGGACATTATAGTGGACAAGGAGGTTTTATGCGATTGGGTATGGATCTCAGTGCGCTGAAGAAAGGGGTAGGTGAGAACTGTCTGATGGTCGGTCTGCGTTTTGCAGGAGCGTATCAGGGTTTCCAGATTATCGATGTGCCTGTGTATGGCGACTATTGGCAAATGCCTAATACGAACTATTATAACCAGCACAAGTTCGATTGCTGGGGCGAAATCGTCGCAGGTTGCCAAGTGCAGATTTGGAAAGGATTTCAAATGGGCTGGTATGTGCGGCTCAAGCTCCTATTCACCCGTACCGACAAACAAGGCGATGCACTACCTGCCTATTTGCCTGGCTTCGGCTATCGCAATGACACCAATTGGGGAATCAACTATTTCCTCGGATACAAATTCTAATCAACTCTACACAACGCTAAACAATACAACGACATACAATCATGAACTCAAAAGAACTAATGACAAAAGCAGCAGACAACATCCGTATTCTGGCTGCGGCAATGGTCGAAAAGGCCAAAAGCGGTCACCCAGGTGGCTCAATGAGTGGAGCAGACTTTATCCAAGTGCTCTACTCCGAGTTTCTTATCCATGACCCAGAAAACCCCTGTTGGGAAGCGCGGGACCGTTTCTTCCTTGACCCTGGTCACATGGCACCTATGCTATATGCACAACTCGCTTTAACGGGACGATTCACGCTACAAGAACTACAACAACTCCGCCAGTGGGGTAGTGTTACCCCTGGTCATCCAGAGCGCAATGTGGAGCGCGGCATCGAGAATACCTCTGGTCCGCTTGGTCAAGGTCATACCTTTGCTGTTGGTGCAGCTATCGCAGCTAAATGGTTCAATGCTCGTTATGGCGAGATCCACAACCCAACCATATATGCTTTCATCTCTGACGGTGGCATCCAAGAGGAGATTAGTCAAGGTGCTGGCCGTATAGCAGGTCACTTGGGGTTGAATAACCTTATCATGTACTACGACTCCAACGAGATTCAACTCTCCACGCTCTGTGATGAGGTTTCCTCCGAGAATGTAGCCATGAAATACGAGGCATGGGGTTGGTATGTACAAAATATTGATGGTCATGACCCATCGGCTATCCGCCAAGCGATCATTAACGCACAAAACGAGCCTTCTCGTCCTTCCCTCATTAT
>CALZHO010000228.1 GCA_945787425.1 uncultured Bacteroidales bacterium | reverse complement strand
CTGCTGTATGGCGATGAGTCCTTGGTCGCCCAGCGTAGCCTTACCCGAACCGAAGTACACGAAGTAGCGATTGGTGGACGGACAGTCGGACTCTGTTGCCACAACTATGTTGTTGGTCTGTACCAAAGTGTCTTTGCGTACCAGCAACATGGTATCCTTGGCTGCTTTGAGCAATCCTTTTTCGACAATCTCTCTTGCTACTTCCTCAGCGCTGACGGTCTCTTCGTCGGGCAGTCCTTCTGCTCTGCGTGCGAGTTGTGTCTGCTGTGCACCGGATGTAACATTGCGCTCGTGCGACCGTTTATGCGCATTGATTTTATAGCGCAGAGAGAGGGTAACATCGATGATACCGTCGTTGTTCACGCTGGCGCCCCCAAAGCGTCCGTCTATATCGTCGCGCGTGAAGTAGTTGTACATTCCTCTCACGCCAAGTCCGATAGAGCGCCCGAGATTGAATTCTACATTCACACCCACATTAACATAGGGGCACAACTTATAGATATCCTTTCCGTTGTTGTCGGTCGTGGCGAGCGGCTCCTTAGAGAGCGTAGTGCTTTTCTCGGGGTAGTACACGCTGTTGTGATACCACGCCGCGCCGCCTCCTGCGATTAGTTGGAGATTGAACACGCGCTGTTTTGCCCGCGGTGCGAAACAACTAACCATGTCAATGGGGAGATAGAGGCCTACCTTATGCATCATGCCTTTCAGCAACGGGTCTGCGGAGATGTTCTCCTTGCCGGTAACCCGATACATATCAAACACATAGTTGAGTCCTAATCCCACATATGGCGTGAAGGTATATTCAATGCCAAATCCCACCGTAGGATAGCCGATAGGATGCTTCATCTCGGAACTGAAATCTCCGTCGAAAGCGTTGAAACCCGCGTCTAATATCAAAGACCAATGGGAGAACTGAGGGATAGCATTCACATTCTCCTCTACATTCCAAGGGTGTACACCTTTTTCGGTCTCCTCCGCCAAAGAGACAGTATCCGCCTCTTGCGCGTACATAAAAGTACCCACGAGAGATAGAGCCGCAATGGCGAATATCTTTGTAATCTGTGTCCGCATATTAGACTTGGCGAAAAGGTGTTACTTAGAAAAATCGTGCAAAGGTAACACTTTTTTTTTATACTTGCAAATTTTTTGTGCAAAAAAATGAAATAAATGTTATTTTTTAATTGGTTTTGGGGTAGAAAGGGTATTGAAGGGTCGTGCCGGCAGGGCAGTCTCGGGTTGGTGGAGCCTTGGTGCAAAGGCAGCGTGGAGTTGGCTTATACCCGCGTAATCGTCGCTACTTATTTTCGTCTTGTTTTCGTCTTGTTTTCGTCTTGTTTTCGTCTTGTTTTCGTCTTTTTGCCGTGTTTATATCGAGATGGTCTGAATATGGTCTCGGGGAGGATAGAGCGAGAAGGGCGTTTGGAGGGCGTTTGGAGAGGATTCGGGCAGGTGGGTTGAGGGTGTGTAGAGTATTCGGGCGAACGGGCGGCGGGTGCGGGAAAGGGGAAAATTTATGTTTTTTTGTCAAAGGGCTTGCGTAGGTGGAATTTTTTTTGTAACTTTGCGGCGGATTTGAAACAAATTATTTAACCTTTATATATTATGGACATACTTGCACAGATGCTGGAGCGCGCACAGCAAAACCAAAAGCGCATTGTGCTGCCGGAGGGCGATGAACCTCGTACTTTGGAGGCAGCAAACATTATTTTGCGTGATAAGATTGCCAAACTGATTTTGATTGGCGACCCTGCGGTTATTCGTCAGATGGCAGCGGAGAAGGGTTATGAGCACATTGAGGAGGCGACGCTGTTCGACCCGCAGCACGACCCGAAGATGGCAGAGTATGCGCACCTGCTGTATGAGTTGCGCAAGTCGAAAGGTATGACCGAGGAAGAGGCAGCGAAGAAGGCGCAAGACCCGCTGTACTTGGGCTGTCTGATGATAAAGAACGGCGACGCGGACGGTGAGTTGGCAGGTGCACGCGGCACGACGGCGGACACTATTCGTCCTGCATTCCAGATACTGAAGACCAAACCGGGTGTGTCGATTGTGTCGGGTGCGTTCTTGATGTTCACGCCTGCTAAGCAGTTGGGCGAGGGCGGTTTCCTTGTGTTTGCGGACTGTGCGGTTAACCCGAATCCGGATGCACAACAGTTGGCACAGATTGCTATCTCGACGGCGGAGACGGCTCGTGCGCTGGGCGGCTTTGAGCCGAAAGTGGCGATGCTGTCGTTCTCGACGAAGGGCTCGGCAAAGCATGAGTTGGTAGATAAGGTAGTGGAGGCAACGCGTATTGCGAAGGAGTTGGCTCCCGATTTGGATATCGACGGCGAGTTGCAGGCAGACGCTGCGCTGATAGAGAAAGTGGCTGCGACGAAGGCTCCGGGTTCGCCCGTAGCAGGCAAAGCGAATGTGCTGGTGTTCCCCGATTTGCAGGCAGGCAATATCGGTTACAAGTTGGTGGAGCGCTTCTCGGGTGCAGACGCGGTAGGTCCTATCTTGCAAGGTATTGCGGCGCCGGTGAACGATTTGAGCCGCGGCTGCAAAGTGCAGGATATTGTGCAAATGGTGATTATCACGGCTAATCAGGCGATAGGGTAAGATGAAGGACCGCTCGCTTGGCTCGCTAAAGGATGAAGGATAAAAGACTTATTATCTTCGACTTTACCATGGTGCGGCCTGGAGACCGCACCTCCATGAAAGGCTATTGGTTTTATTCTTTCATCCATTATCTTTAATCCTTAAATAATTAAAAGACATGAAAGTATTGGTATTGAACTGCGGAAGTA
>CALZHO010000227.1 GCA_945787425.1 uncultured Bacteroidales bacterium | reverse complement strand
GGGGGTGTCAAGGTGAAAATGCTGCTGTAAATCCTTGTAGAAAGGTGAGTCTTCTGGTGTTGTGGAAAGGGTGTATAATGCTTTCAGTATGCGCTCTTTCATCTCGGCAGTAGCTTTCTTGGTGAAAGTGACAGCTAAGATACGGCTGTGGGGCATCCACTGGTCGCGACGTTTTTGATAGTCGCGAAACAGCATCACGAGATATTCCCGTGTGAGCGTATGTGTTTTTCCGCTTCCTGCTGATGCCTTGTAAATACTGAGCATAATAGTTGTGCCAGGATTGTTGGTTAGTTGAAAATATACAATTGTGCTCCTGTGGCCATATTGCGGTAGGAGGTGTTGTAGCGTTTCAGTGGTTCGTTGGTTACACCTGTAGTAGGATTGCCTATACCATAACTAATATCATACTGTTCGCCACATAGTTCACATACGGCAAAGATTCCATCCACCTTTAAGGGCTTGTTTCGCTTCACGCAATAGGGGCAACACAAGTCGGCGGCGTGGTAAGTCTCATCCATTCCCACCCAAATCAATAGTCCTGCGTAACCGATGTAGTTCTCAAGTAGCGTTTTTTGTGTCACGGTCATCGTTTGAAATCCATTGGCAATAACGAAATGTGGATATTCGCGAGTGATATATACCGTGTAATTGACAGGTACATTAGGCACAGAACTCTGGCGATTAACGTCCTCGCATGCCGATAGGAGAACAACCAGACCGATGAGGAAGACGCAGTGTTTCATCAATATACTTGATGTAGATATACACGGAAGATGAGTGTGGAATAAGGTGGAATGAAGTTTTCGGAGCCATCATTGCCTGTGCCTTTTTCTCCATAACCCAAGTAGTATGGGATATAAAACTCATATTCGCCAAATTGATTCATTTGTTTCAGTCCTTCAGCAAATCCAGCAACAAAAGCACTGACATAGAATGGCTCTGCTTTATCTATGGAATTGACTTTGTATTCATCGAATTCATAGCCATTGATCAACCATCCTGTATAATCAATCACTACAATTTTGGCATCATCTGGTCGTGTTCCCGTTCCAGGTTCTATTCCTGAGTAGATGCATTTGTATTGTAATCCTGTGGGTGTTGTTTTTACATCTGGTTGTTGGGCATTATTGATGAGCCATAACTCGTTTTGTAGTTTCCAGTCCAGCCAATTTTCTTGTTTGCAGCCGCATATGAGTGTTGCAATCAATAGCAGGCAGAATAATTTTGTTGTTTTCTTCATATATTTTTACCTTTCACTTTTCAGTTTTTACTTTTCAGTTTTTACTTTTTACTGTGCCAACCACAATCCGGGATTGATAATGGAGCGGTCTTTGTAAATTTGGAAGTAGAGTTCGGTTTTGTTGTCTTCACTCGTATCTGTGACTATTTCTCCAATTGCTTGTTTGGCTTTCACTTTGTCGCCTTGTTTTACATATATTTTTTTCAAGGGAGAATATACTGTTCGGTAATTACCATGCTGCACGATGACTGCGTAGTTTCCATTGATTTGTGCGCAACTGCTGACTTCACCTTCGTAGATTGCTCTTGCATTTGCACCAGCCACTGTTTGCAGGTAGATGCCTTTGTTGTTTATGGTCACATGCTCATGTACAGGGTGCTGGTGTTTGCCAAAGTAGCCACTGATAAAACCCTTTTCTATGGGCCAAGGTAATCGTCCTTGGTTTGCCTCAAATCCGCCAGCGATGAGTTGTTGTTCTTTGGTCATGGTCGTTGTGGAGCGTACTTGTTTGGCAATCATCTCTTCGATTTGTTTGTTGAGCGCATCCACTTTTTTCTGTTGCTCTTTTTGTTTGGCGAGTAAGTTTTTCTCTTGTTTCTTCAGCGATTTGAGCATGTCTTTTTGCTTGCGTTCATCGCGTGTGAGTTTGTCTTGTTCTCGTTTTTGTGATTGTAGTGCGGTAGAACGATTCTGTTTGCGCTCTTCCAATAATGTGTTTTGTATATCAATATCCGATTGCAGTGATTCGATTTTTTTTACTTGTTCTTTTCTATATGCTGCAAATTGCTGCATGTATTGTACACGGCGAACCAGTTGCTGAAAGTTCTTGGCAGAGAGTAGGAATAGCAGTGGCGACTGTTGCATATCGGCATAATGTGTTTCGCGAACTAATCGTGCGTAATCTTCCTTGCACGTTTCTAATTCTTTCTGCAAGGTAAATCGTTTCTGTCGCAACGTACCCATTTCGCCATTGAGAGCATTAATCTCGCCCTGTATATTGCGGATGAGCTTTTTGCGCGTCTTGATGTCGTTGTTTAGCAAATTGAGTTTGTTCTCCGTAGCGGTCTCATTCTGCTTGGTTTGCTTGAGCATCTGGTCTGTTTCTTCCAATTGCTGCTGCAATTCGCGTTGTTGCTTTTGCAACTCTTTTACATTTTGCGCGGCTACAGGTAGCGTCAATAGGCATAATATGTATAGGATGATTCTCAGTTTCATATGGGTAGGATCTCTCGAAGGGTAACTCGTTTATATTTATTGGTTTTTGTGCGTGTGGGTGACTGTAGGGTGTTGTGTTCTCTGTTGGAGAAGGTGCAGGATAACTTCAGCTGATGTTTGCCAGAGGTGAACTGCAATTGTATGGGCTCTTTGCTTTTGGTCGTTTGATGTGTTAGGAAATCCTGAATGGTTTTGTAGGATATATGGGTATTGAGTGTTTGTTGTATGTCCGAGTAGGATAGTGCTACATATTTGCGATTCATCTTATCGAAGATCCAGACACTATCGGGGGTTGCTTCCATGCGTACCATTTCGATTCCCAACATGGGTTGTACTGCAACG
>CALZHO010000226.1 GCA_945787425.1 uncultured Bacteroidales bacterium | reverse complement strand
CACAATCCACAACGCATCAGCGGAATCCAACTCCAAACCGACAACGAGGCACAATTCTTTGAGCCTATCGAGGTAGCTGAGTTCAACGCTACACGTAACTTCGGTGCTGATGAGATCAAGCCTTCTCAATATCTTGATCCTGCTAACAGCAACAAGACTCTCGTACTCATCAATGACCTCAAGCACTTCCAACTTGACCGTAACCACATCATGGTAGTAACCTTGGCTCCTGGTCGTTCACTCGACATCAGCTTGACCCTTGGTGCTCGCCTCTCTGCAGGTCAATTGTTGCAAGATGCGGCTTGCGCTGTTATCGGTTGCTAATCTAAATCACCACTGAAGCTATGACCAGAGAAAAAGCCATATTCGCTTTTGTCATTGAGGTACTGGGAGAAAAAAAAGTGTGTAACCTACTCAAGAAATTTGGATTCGAGGGCAAACCCACTCCAGAAATCTTGATGGAAACACTAGACAAAGAAGGCAAGGCATTCGCCGTACCTTTCGGTAAGCTCATGAAGCAAGCCGCTTCTTCACCAAAGGCAAAGGCTGCTGGTCAAGCAGGAGCTGGTTTGACACCTGAGCAACGCTCTGAGCAAGGTCTTCAATGGTTCAATGCTATCGCAGATTTGTTTGGCACTGCCATCAACTCCGTTGATGATATCGCCAATGCAACCAATGGCACTGACAAACAATTGGCACTGGCTGAACTCCAACGCCAAGAAAGACTGCGCCAAGAAGCTCAGCAGAAGACAACCCTTTATTGGATACTTGGTGGCATAGGCTTATTACTCGTAGTAATAATCTTTGTAGTCGCACTTACCAAGCGTCAATAATAAAGACGACAAAATACGGAAAGGGGCTCGCCACCATCGGTGGGCGGGCCCCTACCATTTAATACAAACACAATGACAAAACAAATCCTACATACCATCTACAAATCTGACGGTGAGATGTATGACACACCTGCTGCCATCGATCGTGAGAGCGCTACGCTTTACTTGAACCCCAAACTGTGGTTCAAACTCACTCGCTTTCAGCAGAACTTTGTTCGTTTACACGAATTAGGACACCTCGTTCTGAACACCGACATCGAAGAAGAAGCAGATGCCTTCGCATTTGACCGTCTCGTCGGGTCAGAACATCGTTCTATGAAACAATGCATAGAAACACTAGAAACCATTCTTGACCCACATAGACTGGGTCACCGCGTGCGTATAGACGCACTCTATCAGCGCGCACTTGCATGGGATAAAGAACACCCTATGAAACTAGACAAAGGTTCCGGCTCAAGCAAAACAAAAACCAAAACCACTACAAGCGAAAATATTAGCGCTGCAGAAATCATTTATGCATCTGGACAGGCAACTGCCGATGCGCTTCAAATCGTACAACAACAAGAACAAAATTCCGATAATAACCGAACAATGGTGTACATGATGCTCGCCATCGCTGCACTATTCTTACTAAAAGATTAACTTTATGAAAAAGTACAAAAAAATACGCAAAGCTAGCGACTCAACCACATCGGATAATACGCTCGCTTCTGGCGCAATCGTAAACGAAACTGGTATTGCTGTAAACAACAACACCAAAACCATGGCGAACCTGATGATGCAGAACAAGTCTACCACAACCATCATGCTCATCGCCATCGCTGGCATCGTCGCTTATATGTTATACCTCAACAACAAAAAGTAATTATGATACGCAAAGCATCTGACAGCTCCAAAGATATCACTAGCACCGCTATTCAAACAGGCGGAGATATCGCTTCCTCTGCTATCTCAGCGACCAACCCACTAGGATGGGTCGGACAACTCATTGATGGTGTGGGTAAAATGGTTGGCAATGTGATGACTTCAATTACATCACTTGGCTTGACACGCAACAACAACTCTGCTACCACCCAACAACTCTATTGGCTAACTGCCAAAGATAGAAATGAGAAGCAACCCAAAAACATAGGCTTTTATATCATCATCGGTTTGATGGTAGTAGCCGTAATAACTGTAATCATCATTAACAACAAAAAAGCAAAATAATATGAATACCTACACCCCAACCGTTGTCCATGTATCTTCTCCAGAGGGACAACCATCGACTTTTTGGAAATCCAAAAGCGGTAAATACTATCGCACCAAAGCAGAAGCCATTGCCGATAAAGGCACAACTGCTGTAAATCCAAACAACTATAGCATTGAAGTAAGCTTCTTCAGCAAGTACAAAAAATACATTCTTGGTGCACTTGTAGCTGCTATCGTTGCTACAGCAGTCATCTACTTTGCACCTAAGATTTCAGCCAAATTCAAAAAGTAATCACACGACAAAACTAAAGCAATATGAAAAAACATCGCATCTTCACCACCTATGGTGAAACCCCTATCAAAAACATCAAAACACCTATCCGCCGTTTCTCAAGTGACCCAGAAGAGGAAACAACTACTCCCCAAGAGGAGATAGTTTACACCGAAGTAAGCGACAATACGGAAATCCTTGGACAAATTCGCACGCTGCTCGTGGTTATCATCATCTTGAAAATCATCTGCATGTGCATCAAAAAGTAATCGTATGAAAAAACAAAAACTCAACAAAGCAGTAACCGACTCACTCGCATCGGTTGCACAGAACGGTATTGATCTCAATGTCCGTATAGACACGATAACCTATGTGAAACTCCTATTCCTGACGATACTCATTGCCGCATTGCTTGTTGGTTACAAGTATACTTTGTTCAGACTAAAAATTAAGTAATCATGGAAGAACTCATTAAAGCCGCAGGTGGCAAAAAACAACTCATCAAATACGCTGTA
>CALZHO010000225.1 GCA_945787425.1 uncultured Bacteroidales bacterium | reverse complement strand
TACGCTCCAGTTGCTCCATGGCACGCATGTAGCGTTCTTTGCGTGGTACACCTTTATAATACAGGGGCAATGCCACATTCTCGACTGCGTTCTTGAAGTTCAGCAGGTTGAAGCTCTGGAAGACAAACCCAATCAACTCGTTGCGCAGGCGTGCGCCTTGTGTCTCGTTGAGGTCTTTGATTAGGTGTCCATTGAGGTGATACGTGCCCTCATCGTAGTTGTCCAAGATGCCCAAGATGTTGAGCAGCGTGGACTTGCCCGAACCCGAAGAGCCCATGATAGACACCAGTTCGCCCTTGTTGATATGCAGGTCGATGCCTTTCAGCACATGCAAGGCGTTGGGAGTGCCCAAGTTGTAGGTCTTGTGTATGTTTTCTAAATGTATCATAGTCGTGATTGTATGTTACCTTACGTATATTAGACAAATCAAAACAGCTAAATACTACACCTATGTGAAAATTTTTGCAAAATCTGACGATTGTGTCGATGGTTTATTCGTTCCATCGAATCTGTTGTGCTAATTGCAAGAAATATTCATTAGACCAAATATCTAATTCACGAGGATTTTTAACAAAAGGCAACACATCCGCTTTTACTTGCTGAATATCTGTTGTTTCGAGCCGATGTTGGAGCAGGTCAATAAACTCTGCTTGTGAACATTCCTTTCCCGAAAACTCCACGATTCGCTCGTGCAAATGTGTCCAACTCAGTGGATGATTCCAACGCACATACCACTCAAAATCATACCAATCGCGTCCCTTTACGCGGTTCTTCCATTGACGATACACCAGTGCATGCATTTTGCCTGCAAACAGACAAGGCAATGTCATACTACGCACCATGAAAGAGTATGGTTGTACCAATAATTTCTGCTCCGTTTGAAAAAGCAATGGAGGTTGGATATCTACTTCTATCTTTATCTTAAGAGAACGTTCGGTTTGAAAATAGAGGTTATAGATATCCGTTGTATCTTTCAAGAAGGCAGACTCTACACGTCCAAATGTCCGCTTATCTTTTTTGGTCATGGTAACCTCGCGACCTAATAGTCGTGCTTCTTCAATGATAGCAGGGAAATAGTTTTCGAAGCAGAAGTTTGGGTTGGGGCTTAGCAAAGTAAAGTCCATATCTTCGGAATAGCGTTGCAATCCATAGAGCAATCTGAGGCAAGTGCCTCCATAGAAAGCTGCCTCTTGAAAAAATCCGCCACGTGCCAATCCTGCTAATGTGACTTGCTGCATTACTTCGTATAGCGCGTTGCGCTTACCTTCCTCTCCAGGCATGGTATGCGCGGCTAACATTTGATCAAATAGATTGTTCATTTTCGATAAATTTGATGATAGCTTCTAATGTAGCATGCTTATGTGATAGAGCTGCCAACTGCTTCAAGAGATTGATATTCATGGTTGAGATAGCATCCATGTCAAAACGCAAATCATTTTCCAGCCACTCTGCCACTTCGCATTGATATCGCATGGAGATACCTGATGTGAATTGCACCAAGTCAAATAATGCTTTCTCTGGGGTCGCAATCAAATAGGAGATGTCCTCCTCATCTTGAATTTGTACGCCCAACGATAGCCACTCTGCTGAACAATGTGTGTAGTAGAACTGTCCGATTGGTGTGTCGAAACTACGCGATGCTTTACTTGTTACAGATTGCACAGCATATACTTGCTCTGGAAGAAGTCCGTAGTAGCGCAGTGCTGTTTGCATAGAAACATAGCTTGGACCATATAGATGGTTAGCTATTAAGAATCGGTTGTGGGGCTTATTAGAGTACTCCTCACTAAGGATATACAGTCCTTTTTTTAGGCGAATAATCTGCCCATCACTTACCAATAGGCGCGCCTTGTCAGTAATGTGTTGATGGCTTGGAAAAAAGGACTTTAACACACCTAAGTCAAAAGGGATACGACCGATTGTTCTTAATGAGTTGTGCATATTAAACAGTTGCGTTTTTAATAGAAAAACGACAATAAATCGTTTATCTGTTTTGATTTTCGCTGCAAAGGTAGTGATTTTTTTTGAGATGTGCAAATAAAATCGCTTTTTGTGCGATTTTTATAGTTTAGGGTGAAGAGTGATAGGTGTAAGGTGTAAAGTGGAGAGTGTAAAGGGAGCAATCTTAACAAAACGCACTTTTTCACAACAACTCACCCAGTCGGATGTGACTGGGTGAGTTGTTGTGAAAAGTGTTGTTTAGCAGTTGTGTAGCGTGGTGTAGGATTGTGGAGCGTGGTTTACCACTCAAGCAGTACTTTGCCACATTGGCCGCTGACCATGACGTCGAAGCCCTTTTGGAAGTCGTCGAAGTGGAAGCGGTGGGTAATCACCGGACTCAAATCCAAACCACCCAAGAGCATCTGCTCCATCTGGTACCATGTCTCCCACATGCGGCGGCCAGTGATACCCTTGATAGTCAAAGCATTGAAGATGATATCCGACCAGTTGACTTGCGTGTTGCTTGGCAAGATACCCAACTGCGCGATATTTGCACCCTTATACATGTGCTCAATCATATCATTAAACGCTGCTGGTGCACCCGACATCTCTAATCCAACATCAAAACCACGGATACCCAATTGCTTCATTGCGCCCTCTACGGTCTCGCCCTTCGAACCATTGACCGTGATAGTAGCCCCCATCTTCTTGGCTATCTCGAGGCGTTGCTCGTTGAGGTCGGTCACGACGATATTCTTCGCGCCGGCATAGCGGCAGATACCCGCAGCCATCGTACCAATCAAGCCCGCACCCGTGATAAGCACATCTTCGCCCAAGAGAGGGAAAGCCAATGCGGTATGTGTAGCATTGCCG
>CALZHO010000224.1 GCA_945787425.1 uncultured Bacteroidales bacterium | reverse complement strand
CCACGAGCCGCAGCAGATTGACTTGGAGTTCATGGAGTGGTTGGGCGAGAACGAGATTCCTTTTGCCATTATTTTCACCAAAGCCGATAAACTCAGCAAAAGCAAGTTGGCTATCAATGTGGACAATTATAAACAGAAGTTGCTGGAGACTTGGGCAGAGTTACCACCTATCTTTGTTACTTCTGCCGAGAAAGGATTGGGCGAAGCCGAAGTCCTTGCATATATCGAGGGTATTAACCGCGATTTGACCAATCGAGATTAGGTGAGAGGATGATATTTTCTTCGGATGACATACGCGTGGAGCATTGCGACGGTACGCGCCGTGGTGTGCAGCAGGTCTTAGACACCTGCCGCGAAGAACGCCGTCCGTATGTAGTAACCACGCCTTTAGCCTCTAACCTTTCACCTTTAACCTCTATCCTCGTTCCTGTGACCATGCTCGAAGAGGAGGTCTATAAAGCGGAAATCTGCACCTACTTGGCACGTAAGACGGGGGCACATATTATATTACTACGTGCGAACGACTACGGCAGCAAGGCGAAGCGCAATACCCAGCGCATCATCACGCATATTCAGACCATCGCTGAACGCACTGGTAACAACATCACCTACGAAGAGCGTGTAGCCAAAGGCGACAGTTTCCATATCCACAAAGAATTACCGTTACTATCCTCCGCCCTTCAGGGGGGAGATAGAGGGGGGCTCTTGCTCCTCACTGCCAGTCGCGAATACGGACTGGACGATTGGCTCTTTGGTCCACCCGAACAGTATGTCATCCGCCATAGCCATGTGCCTGTGATGTTGGTGAATCCGCGAGCTGATTTGTTTTCGCTGTGTGACTAAAGAAAATTGCGCTTTCTCTTGCGTATATCCACAAAAAGCAGTATCTTTGCACGTTATTTTGACTCAAGACATATGAACGAATTTTTAGAATTAGAAGAACAGGTACTTCGTATGATTAAAACGGTCTATGACCCCGAGATACCTGTAAACATATACGAATTAGGACTTATCTACCGCATCGACCTCCCTGGAGACGGTATCTGCAATATAGACATGACCCTCACCGCACCTAACTGCCCTGCTGCAGACTTCCTCATAGAGGATGTCAAGCAGAAAGTCAGTTCAGTGGATGGCATCAACGAAGTAAACGTAAACATTGTCTTCGACCCCGAATGGAACAAAGACATGATGTCCGAAGAAGCCAAACTCGAACTCGGCTTCCTATAAACAACTCTACACAATTCTACACAACGCTACACCACTCTACACCCCACAATGCTCTACTTCCTCTCCGACGCACATCTTGGTTCGAGGGCGATTGAGAATCCCGAAGCCCATCAGCAGAACTTGATTGACATGCTCAATAGCATGGCTGAGGATGCTACTGCCATCTACTTGCTGGGGGATATGTTTGATTTCTGGTGCGAGTATTTCTGGCGTGATAGGAGCAAAGAGCAATACCGTCCTTTCTTGCAAACGCTCAAAGCGCTCACAGACAAGGGCATTGACATACATTTCTTCATCGGCAATCACGACATATGGACGTTCGGTTGGCTCGCCAAGGAAACGGGCATTACGGTGCACCGCCGTCCCGAATCAATGACCATCCACGGCAAACGCCTCTACCTCGCTCACGGCGATGGACTCGTCCCCAGCAACTACCTGCAACAACTGCCCAAAGCCATTCAGAAGAAGATCCGCCAATTCATCTTCCTGCGCCGCGTCTTTCACAGCCCCATTCTGCAATTCCTCTTTCGGTTAGTACCGCCCGCATGGGGCAATGCGTTTGGCTATGAGTGGGCAAAAAATAGCCGCCTGAAGGAGTTAGCACACCCATGTCCCTACAAAGGCGAAGACAAAGAGGAACTGGTGCTTTTTGCCAAAGAGCAAGAGCAAAGGGGCAACCACCACGATTATTATATCTTTGGTCATCGCCATATCGAACTGGATTTGATGCTCAGCCGTGATAGTAGAATCTTAATCCTCGGCGACTGCTGGCAACAATTCACCTACGCCCAAATGGACAACCAAGGCAACACCACTCTAAACAACTCTACACCACTCTAAACAATTCTACACAACTATGCATACAAGAGAAGAACAACTGGCAGCTTTTGACCGTCTGCTGACGGTAATGGATGAACTGCGCGAGAAATGTCCTTGGGACAGAAAACAGACTTTCGAGAGTCTGCGTCAAAATACCATAGAAGAGACCTACGAACTGGCAACGGCTCTGCTACAAAACGACATGAATGAGATCAGCAAGGAGCTGGGCGATGTGCTACTGCACGTGGTCTTCTATGCTAAGATTGGCAGCGAAATAGGTACCTTTGATATGGCAGATGTCTGCAACAAGATTTGCGATAAACTTATCTTCCGCCATCCACATGTGTATGGTGAACAGGCAGCCAAGAATGCAGAAGATGTCTGCAAACTTTGGGAACAAGTCAAACTCAAAGAGAAAGATGGCAACAAGACCGTCCTCGCAGGCATCCCTGATGCACTACCTGCTCTCGTCAAAGCATACCGTATCCAAGACAAAGTGGCAAATGTGGGCTTTGACTGGGAGAAACGCGAGGATGTCTGGGCTAAAGTGAAAGAGGAGATTGCTGAGTTCGAAGCCGAAGTGGAGAACATGGACGAGAAGAAAGCCACGGAGGAGTTTGGCGATTTGCTCTTCGCTATGGTAAATGCGGCACGATTGTACAAGATTCGCCCTGACAATGCCTTGGAGAAAACCAATACCAAGTTTATCAAGCGATTCAACTACATTGAGCAACAGGCAAAAGAAAAGGGTCTGTCTCTCAAAGACATGAC
>CALZHO010000223.1 GCA_945787425.1 uncultured Bacteroidales bacterium | reverse complement strand
CCACCGACCTTCAGGTTATGAGCCTGACGAGCTACCACTGCTCTACTCCGCGATACATCACTTCTTATCGAAATGCGGTGCAAAGGTACTGCTTTTTTTTGATATGACCAAATATTTTGAAGATTTTTAACAAAAAAAGTGATATTTTTGTGTATTTTCTTGCGTATATGCGTTTTTTTTAGTAATTTTGCGCCCTATTTTGTGCGTGGCATGTTACGCGTGCGCGGAATGGATTTGCAGAATAAAAAATACTAATAATAAAACTAAATTAAAATTATGCAAAACAAAGGACTTGTTATTACCTTGGCAGTGTGCTTGGCTTTGGTGAGTGCGTTCTATTTGTCATTCTCTGTGGTGACAAATCACTACGACAACAAAGCAGCAGAATATGCTCAAGGTGATGATGCAAAAGAGTACCAATATTTGGACTCTATTGCTGGTGAGAAAGTGTGGTTTGGCTACACATTGAAAGAGTGCCGTGAGAAAGAGATCAACCTGGGTCTTGACCTCAAGGGCGGTATGAACGTAACAATGGAAGTATCGGTTCCAGAGATTATCCGCGCACTCAGCGGTTACAACACCACCGAGAACTTCAACAACGCCATCGCTTTGGCACAAGAGAAACAAAAAGCATCGGGTGCAGACTTCTTGACCCTTTTCTTCGAATCCTTCTACGAGATTGACCCTAATGCTCAATTGGCATCCGTATTCTCTACTTTCGAGCTCCGCGAGAAAGTGAGTTTGAACTCTACCAACCAAGAGGTGGAGAGCGTGGTTCGTGAAGAGGTACAAGGCGCAATTGATAACTCATTCAACGTGTTGCGTACCCGTATTGACCGCTTTGGTGTGGTACAACCAAATATCCAAAAGTTGAGCCAAACAGGTCGTATCTTGATCGAGTTGCCAGGTATCAAAGAGCCAGAGCGCGTTCGTAAATTGCTGCAAGGTTCTGCTAACTTGGAGTTCTGGGAGACTTATAACTTGGCGGAGATCTTGCCACAACTCTCTCAAATCAACAACGAGTTTGCTGCTCAGAACGCAAGCACTGAGGCTGCTCTGACAGAGGCTGCTCCTGTAAAAGAGGAGACAAAAGCTGAGGCTGATGATTTGGATGCCTTGGTGGAAGACTTGGCAGCAGATAGCTTGGCACAAGCTGAGGCAGACCAAAAGGCTGCATATGAGGAGTACAAGAAGGCAAATCCATTGTTCGCCCAATTGCAACCATCTGTTAGCCCTGCTGGTCAACCCTATCAAGGTCCTGTAGTAGGTACTGCACACTATACTGACACCGCTGAGGTGATGGCTATGCTCAACTCTCAAGTGGCTAAGTCATTGCTCCCACGCGAGTTGCGCTTGTGCTGGACCGTTAAGGCAATTGATGAGGCAGAGGCATACTACCAATTGATAGCGTTGAAATCTCAAGCCAGTGGTCGTCCATCATTGGAGGGTGATGTGATTACCGACGCTCGTGCTGACTTCGGTCAAACATCTGCTTACGCTAACGTGAGTATGACCATGAACGCTGAGGGCGCACGCGACTGGCAACGTATCACACGCGACAATATCGGCAAATCAATCGCTATCGTACTTGATGGCTATGTATATAGCTTCCCAACTGTACAAAACGAAATCGCTGGTGGTAGCTCACAAATCACAGGTAACTTCACCGTAGAAGAGGCAAAAGACTTGGCTAATACCCTCAACTCTGGTAAGATGCCTGCGCCTGCACGCATCATCCAAGAGGATGTGGTAGGTCCATCACTCGGTCAAGAGGCAATTCATGATGGTCTCTGGAGCTTTGTGATTGGTTTTATCCTCATTCTGCTCTACATGATTGCATACTATGGTTTGATTCCTGGTTTGATTGCTGACTTCGCGTTGCTTTGCAATGTATTCCTGTTGGCAGGTATCTTGTCATCTTTCTCTGCCGTATTGACCTTGCCTGGTATCGCTGGTATCGTGCTCACCATGGGTATGGCAGTGGACGCTAACGTGCTTATCTACGAGCGTATCCGCGAGGAGCGCCGTGCAGGTAAGAACTTGCGCAAAGCTATTGAAGACGGTTTCAGCAACGCTATCTCTGCGATTATCGACTCTAACGTGACTTCGTTCTTGACAGGTGCTATCTTGGCTATCTTCGGTACTGGTCCTATCAAGGGCTTCGCCGTTACCTACATGATTGGTATCATTTCTTCTTTCTTGACCGCTGTGTTCATTTGCCGTCTGTTGCTCGAGGCATATGCTAAGAAAGAGAATGCGAAAGAGCTGAACTTCACTACCAAGTTGATGAAGAACTTCTTGCAAAACACCAAAGCTAACTTCATTGGTGCTCGCAAGGTGACATATATCGTATCAGGTGTATTGGTGCTCGTAGGTATCTTGGGTGTGAACCCACACATCATGGGTAAACTCAACCTCGGTATCGACTTCTCTGGTGGTCGCAATTATATCGTTCGTTTCGCTGAGCCAGTGAATACAGAAGAAGTGAATGCCGCTTTGGACAATGTGTTCATGGAAGCTAAGACACAAGCGGGTGACGAGGAGACTTTCGCACTCAACGTGATCACCATCGGTAACGCTAACCAAGTACGTATCTCTACCAACTACGGTATCAACGATAACTCTGAGACTGTGGATGACGAGATCGAGGCATTGCTCTTCGCTGGTTGCCAACAGTTCTTGCCAGAGGGTATCACTTTGGATGAGTTCAAATCTACTGAGATTAACCCAGAGATTGGTATCATGCAATCACAAAAAGTAGGTCCTGCTATTGCAGACGACATTACCACGAGAGATATTTGGGCGATTATCGCCGCTCTCATCGGACGCCT
>CALZHO010000222.1 GCA_945787425.1 uncultured Bacteroidales bacterium | reverse complement strand
GCGATGACTTGGCAATGATGACAGCGGAGAATCCCGTGATGGCTATGACCAATGCTGCTTCTGTTGGAATGGGTACTGGTTTCTATGGTGACTATTCTGTAATGGATTATTCTTCTGCAAGTTATACTGAATATACAGGCATGTTCGGCAGCGGCAGCCGCATGGGTGTCCGCGGAAGACAGAATTCTGGTCTAACAGATTCTTGGTTAGATTGGTTGTATCGTTATGGTTGGCAGTACGGAACGGGTACGGGTTCAGATGATACAGGTTGGACTTATACTTTTACGGAGCAGCAATTACGGGAAGCGTATGATGAATATATCAATAATTACTGGGATGATATGTGGGGACCAGATGTAACCAAGCCTACTTTTGAACAATGGCTTGCTTGGATGGAGCAAGGTGGTGAGTCTGGTTATAATTATAATAACAACTGGTATATGATGGCTCCTGTGGGTGATATTATTCCATTGTTGCTCCTTGCACTACTGTATATTGTAGCAATGTACTTGCGTTCTAAATCTCGTATCCAAGTAATGACTAAATAATCAAATTGTACATCAGTCGTACATAGTAAATTGTCAAATTGTAAATTATAAAAATAATCAGATATGAAACACTTTTTCTCAACACTTTTTGTAGTGTTCTTAGCCACTTCTATGATGGCGCAAACGGGTCTCACATGCGAGGACCCTATTCCTGTTAACAAAGACTATCGCGCTACAATAGATGGTCCATGTGAACTATGGTATACAGCTAATACTTACGATTTGCCTTTGCATGTGTATTTTTCGCCTACTTCTAACAATAGTACATGGGGACCAGAAGTGATGATTGATTTTACATGTGAAGAAGGCGTATATGATGATCCTATGTTGGATAGCTTGATCAACATGGTAGAGGATTTCAATATTACATTTCCTATCGAGTTGTTATGTGAACCCGTAGTGCGCGATGGTAAGAATGAGTGGGATTTGTCTGTCGCTAAGAGTTACCGTGATCAATTGGCTGATTTTGGCATTACTTATCCAGTACAAGCTTTTGTTAAGGTGACTTATTTCGAGAGTGGTACTGTTAGTTTAACTCCTGATACTGTGTTCTCCTCATGTATGGAAAATGCAGATTATGTGAACTTGGGTGATACTTTTGATGTTGTTGCTGATGATGTGGAGCGTGTATTTGCATTCCCTTACACCGAATGGCAGGAGGATAGTATTCGTTTCGTTTGGACGGGCGAAGAACCTGCTCAAGTATTTGTGGCAGTACAAGAGTGTGAGTTTGAACCAGTAGCAGATAATCCTTATGTGTTTGACAATTTCACTATTGCGCAAGATGCACCTCATAAAATGTATTCAGATGGTATGAAGGAGGCTATTAAAACTCAGAAAGATGGTGGTGTGTACTTTGCTAAGGTGATTGCTTCAGGTGCTGGACAATTAGTGGTAGAGAAATGCCCGTTAGGAGCCATTGCCGGAGATGCACTGTTATTGGAGCATGGAACGACTATGGCTATTCAATCTGAGCAATTATATTGCTTCCCAAGAACTTGGACTGCTACTCAAATATTGGCTGCGACATCTCAACCAGTAACTGTTCATATTTCGAACATAGCTGATTTCGCTATTGGGGATGCCAGTGTATTGATGAATTGTGTTGCATCTTTGGAAGGCTCACAACGTGTAGTTTATTTATCTGGCAAAGAATTGGCAAGTCTTGCTGCTCAAGCTACAGGTGACTACTTGTATGTTCGTTTCTCTTGTGCTCCTTCTACACAAGTATCCATCAATGCTTGGGATGCTTCGGAGTGTGCTGATGAATCAATATTGTTGACTCCTAATATTCCACAATTCATTGCTGCCAAATCAAGAGCAACTATTTACCGCGTGCGCTATGCTGATTTTTCTGGTTATCCATTGACGATTAAATGGAATAGTTCAGATAGAACGATGATTTACATTGCAGAGACATGCGATTTCTCTATTACAACGAATAACGAGGCGTTGCTTTTGAATCCTGCACCTTCTATTGCTAAGGGTAGCGAACTTCTTCTGGAGGCAGCAGAAGTGGATGCATGGGCTTCACGTATTGCTGAAGACGGCTATTTCTATGTTCGTTTGGATGCTAAACGCGCTGGTGAGATTACTTTTGCAACTGAAAAACCAGAAGAAACCCCTATCATCCCCGACCCTGTTTACACCTCTTTCGATGCAGCAGTCTGCTTCGGTGAGACCTACGAATGGAACGGTCAAACCTATTCGACTGCAGGCGAATACACCCAAACTTTCCCTGCTGCTAACGGCGCAGATAGCATCGTGACCCTCAATCTGACCGTTTATCCACAAACCCTAAATACTACCGAGGAGGTGACTATTAAATTCGGTGAGACCTACGATTGGAACGGTCAAACCTATTCGACTGCAGGCGAATATACCATTACTTTGCAAGATGCGAATGGTTGCAACTACCAAGCCACATTGATTCTGACCGTGTTGCCAGAGGAGAAACCCGAGGAGGACGGCACCATCTTGCTCAACCCAACCGATGAATTGGTACTCAACTTGGATAGTGCGGTGAATGTATATCGCACCGACTATGATGTATGGTCAGCTGGTAAGGTACAATTGAGTTGGTATGGCGACAAGCCATTGCATGTGTTTGTGTCCAAGGATAAAGACTTCTTTGTGGCCATCTATCATGAGGATGTGGTGTTGTACCAGAAGATAGAGGCAGTGGATTCATCGAGTGTAGAGCCACAGGTGTTGGTATTGGATATGTCTGCTTTGCGCGCATATGTCAATGACGGCAAGTTGTATGTCCGTTTCTTGACCGACTCC
>CALZHO010000221.1 GCA_945787425.1 uncultured Bacteroidales bacterium | reverse complement strand
AGATGCACAAGAAACTCGGTATCACTTTCATATACGTAACACACGACCAAGAAGAGGCACTGACACTCAGCGACCGCGTGGTGGTCATGCGCGAGGGAAAGATTCAGCAGATTGGTACACCTACGGACGTGTATAACGAACCACAAAACTGCTTCGTAGCCGACTTCATTGGTGAGAGCAATATCTTAGACGCTACTATGGTGAAAGACGGCGTGGTGAACTTCTGCGAGAAGGACTTCGAGTGCGTGGACAAAGGCTTTGGCGAAGACCAAGAAGTGGATGTAGTGATAAGACCCGAAGATATTTATATCGGAAAGGTGAAAGGTGAAAACGGAAAGGTGGAAGATGATCCATGGCAATTGCATGGCGAGGTGCAGAGTTGTATCTTCAAAGGCGTACACTACGAAATGACCGTGCTCACCGACAATGGCTACGAACTCATGATTCAAGACTACCACGCCTTTGAGCCAGGCACGAATGTAGGACTATTGGTCAAGCCAGAAGATATACAAGTAATGAAAAAAGAACGCCTATGCAACACCTTCGACGGCGAAGTGCTGGAAGATAATCGTGTGCGTTTCTTAGATGAGGTATGGGATATTCCAGAGCGCGTGGCAGAACGCTTTGAAGTGGGCGAAGAGGTGGAAGTAGAAGTGGACTTCAATCGCGTCAACCTGCAAGATGATGAGGAAGATGGCGTACTGTGCGGCGAGGTATATTTCATCTTGTACAAAGGCGACCACTACCACTTGACTGTTCGCACCGATGATGGCGATGACCTGTATGTGGACACCAACGATGTGTGGGACGACGGCGACCGAGTGGGTATACGTATCGCACCAAGTTATATACGTCTCTACAAGAAGAGTCAAGATTCAGGAACCAAGAACCAAGACTAATTTGTTTAGTGAACGCCCTATGGGCTACTGTTTAGAGTTTAGAGATGAAAAATAGTAAATTAAGAATGGTTTTGCAGTCGCGGAGTACATGGGCATGGCCCTATGCGCTGTTTATGCTATGCTTGGTGATTTTGCCATTGGTACTGATTGGCGTGTATGCCTTTACGGATGCTGATGGTAGCTTTACGATACAGAACTTTGTGAGTTTCTTTACGAAGTCCGAAGCGATAAACACATTTATCTATTCGTTGGCTATCGCACTCATCACCACAATCATCTGCCTGCTATTGGGCTACCCCGCAGCATATATCATGGCAATGGCAGACTTCAAGACACCACAAGTAATGGCGATGCTATTCATTCTGCCCATGTGGATAAACTTCTTACTCCGCACGATTGCGACAGTGGAGCTATTCCGCATGTTCGGTTTGCCACTGGGCGAAGGGGCACTGCTGTTTGGTATGGTGTATGACTTCCTGCCCTTCATGATTTACCCTATCTACAACACCTTGCAGAAGATGGACAATAGTCTGATTGAGGCAGCACACGACTTGGGCGCAAAGCGTCATCAAGTATTCTTGAAAGTGACTTTGCCACTCTCCATGCCGGGTATCTATTCGGGCATCGTGATGGTATTTATGCCTACGGTTTCTACTTTCGCTATCGCCGAGTTGCTCACTCATAACAAGGTGACCTTATTCGGCTCACTCATCCAACGTTGCTTCGGCGAAGGCGGTATAGCCATGTGGAACTACGGCGCAGCATTGTCGCTGATAATGCTGATAATCATAGGATTGACCAGCTTCTTTGGAGGCGATAAGGAGGATATAAATCGTTGAGTGTTTAGTGTTTAGTGTTTAGAGAGATGTTTGAAAATTATAAGAAATCAAAAGTAGAGAAGCGCAGTTTAACATCGCGCGTGGCCGCACAAGCATACTTGTGGTTGCTGCTGGTGGTGCTATACGCCCCTATTCTGCTGATTATCATATTCTCGTTCACACAGAGCAAAGTATTTGGTAACTGGACGGGATTTACGTTAGGGTTGTACGAGAACCTATTCACGGGTTACGATGCTGTGGCACAAGTGAAAGTGGACCCGAACCTGTACCGTGCTATCTTCTTCACGGTGGTGATTGCATTCGCTTCGGCAATCATCTCCACCATGTTGGGTACGTTAGCAGCGATTGGTATCTACCATATGCGTTCGCGCGATAGGAAGATAATGACCTTTATGAATAGCATCCCGATGATTAACCCCGATATTCTGACAGGTATCAGTCTGTTCTTGCTATTCGTGTTCTTGGGAATCAGTCGTGGACTGGGCACGGTGATTGCTGCACACGTGGTGTTCTGTACGCCGTATGTCGTGCTGAGTGTGATGCCCCGCCTCACGAAAATGAATCCAAATATCTACGAAGCAGCATTGGACTTAGGTGCTACTCCCTTCCAAGCCCTGCGCAAAGTGATGATGCCCGAACTATGGCCAGGAATGATTAGTGGATTTATCTTGAGCTTGACATTGAGTATTGACGACTTCGGTGTAACTTACTTCACCAAAGGCAGTAGCGGACTGGAAACACTATCTACATTCATCTACGCGGACGCGCGCAAGGGTGGTTTGACACCTGAGCTCAGACCCCTATTCTCACTGATATTCTTGACCATCTTGGTCTTGCTGATAATAATGAATATACGAACCCATAAACAACAAAACAAAACGAAATGAAAAAGTTATTTTTTGCTGTAGCCGCTTTGGTGCTACCTTGTGTATTGGTATCTAACGCTTTTGCTGCTGACCGCGAGCATACGCTCAAAGTCTATAACTGGGCCGATTATATCGACATGAACGTGCTCAACAGTTTCCCTGCTTGGTACTACGAGCAAACAGGCGAACAAGTAGAAGTGCTCTACCAGACATTCGACATCAACGAGTCAATGCTCACCGAGATTGAGATTGGTCAAGAGGACTACGACGTCAACGCGAAATTTTGCGTTCCCAGCGCCA
>CALZHO010000220.1 GCA_945787425.1 uncultured Bacteroidales bacterium | reverse complement strand
GGGTTGTTGACTGCGCAAGAGGCGCAACAAGTTGATATCCACCACGTCAGTATCCATCGTTTGCGCCCCTGTAGGCAACGCAAACAGAAACAAGATCATCCATATGTAATATAGTCTCTTCAAGATAAAGCAGGTCGTTTATAAGCACGAATGATTAAATAGACTCCCCATATCACAAATGGCAATGAGAGAATCTGTCCCATATTCAGGAGATGTCCCGCCTCGAATAGTTCTTGGTCGTTCTTGATAAACTCCAACATAAAGCGTGTAAAGAAGATTATCTCTAAAAACACACCCAAAAGTAGCCCCTCACGCTTGTATGCTTTTCCCTTCCAGTACATGAGCCATGTCACAATGAAACCTACAATGCAATAAAGCATCTCATAGATTTGTGTAGGGTGACATGGGACAGTCTGTCCGTCACGCACGAAGATGAAGCCCCATGGCAAATCGGTAGGCGTACCATAAATCTCGGAGTTCATCAGATTGCCTAAACGAATCAAAGTGGCTGTTACACAGACACCTACAACCAAGCGATCCATTATCCACAGCAGTGAAGTGTGGAACTTAGGTTCTTTGGAGAACACTTTCTTATTCAGTAGCCATGCTGTAGTGAGCAAGCCAATAGCACCGCCATGACTCGATAGTCCACCTTCCCAAATCTTGAGCAGTTTGAGAGGGTGTTCTATGTAAGGATTACGGTAGTTGATTGTCCAGCCGAATATTTGTACGGGGTCGGTAGAGATACCCATATACTGGCAATAGGCCTTCATGCCTGGCAACGTGACATCGTGCCACTCATAGAACCAGCAGTGTCCTACTCTCGCACCGATAATCAAGCCAATCACCATCCACATGAATAGTTTGTCAGTCCACTCTTCTGGGCAACCTTCGTTTTTATAAAGTTTGACTTGAATAAGATAGCAAAGATAGATACCTATTGCCCAAAGTAAACCATACCAACGGATTCCGCCTTCCCCAAAATGAATTAGGATTGGGTCTATGTCCCATACTATAGCTGATAGCATAACTTATAATTCTTAATTCAAAATTCCTAATTCATAATTACGCTTCCATTTTACCATGACATTGTTTGTACTTCTTGCCTGATCCACAAGGACATGGGTCATTTGGACGAGGTTTCTTTTCTACTCGCAGAGGCTCAGGGCGTTGCATTTCGCGTGTATCGCGGTTCGCCGCAGCGGCTTGCCCGCTGGTAGCTGCTGCGCGTGCCACAGCATCCTTCTGGGTACGATAGCGTGAGTAGTCATGGCGTTGTTGTGCATGCGCTTGACGCAACTCTTGTGGGTCGCGAGTTGGTATCTGACCACGGAGCAGAATAGCTATCGCACGGCGGTTGAAGCGGTCGAGCATTTGCTTGAAGATATTGAAGGACTCCAGTTTGTAGATGAGCAATGGGTCCTTCTGCTCGTAACTTGCGTTCTGTACTGACTGCTTGAGTTCATCCAATTGGCGCAAGTGCTCTTTCCACTCGTCATCGATAACAAAGAGGAGCATGCGTTTCTCAAACTCTCGTACTACCTCGCGACACTCAGTCTCGTAAGCAGCTTTGAGGTTAACTGCCACATTGTATACACGTTTGCCATCAGTGATTGGAATGAGGATATTCTCATACATCGCGCCACGCTCCTCATACACATTCTTGATGACAGGATATGCCACCTTTTGCAAAGTATCCATACGGCGTTTGAAGGTATCTAACGCATCCTCTGCGAGTTTGTCGGCTAAGATATTCTCTTTAGTAGCTCGGAACTCATCCTCAGTGAATGGCACCTCCATCGCAAATACTTGCATCACATCCATCTGCAAGCCCTCATAGTCCATGGCATCACGTGCATCCGCTATGATGGTAGCAGCTGTATCGTAAATCATATTGGTAATATCCACGCCTATGCGCTCGCCCATGAGAGCGTGATGACGCTTCGCGTAGATGACATTGCGCTGTTGATTCATCACATCATCGTACTCAATGAGACGTTTACGAATACCGAAATTATTCTCCTCCACTTTCTTTTGTGCACGTTCTATAGAGTCAGAGATCATCTTGTGCTCAATCATCTCGCCTTCTTGGAAGCCCATACGATCCATGAGGCCTGCCAAACGGTCCGAACCGAACATACGCATCAAATCATCTTCCATACTTACAAAGAAAACACTGCTACCTGGGTCACCTTGACGACCTGCACGACCACGCAACTGACGGTCCACACGACGGCTCTCGTGGCGCTCTGTACCAAGGATCGCCAAACCGCCTGCCTCTTTCACCTCAGGCGTGAGTTTAATATCCGTACCACGACCTGCCATGTTGGTAGCTATAGTTACCATACCTTTGCGACCTGCTTCGGCTACGATGTCTGCCTCACGTTGGTGCAACTTGGCATTCAACACATTGTGTGAGATCTTGCGCAGGTTCAACATTCGACTGAGCAATTCACTGATTTCCACCGAAGTAGTACCCACCAAAACAGGACGACCTGCTTTGACCAGTTCTACGATTTCGTCAATCACAGCATTGTATTTCTCGCGCTTGGTGCGATAGATACGGTCATTCATATCTTCGCGAGCGACCGGACGATTGGTTGGGATTACCACCACATCCAGTTTGTAGATGTTCCAGAACTCGCCTGCTTCTGTTTCCGCTGTACCGGTCATACCCGACAGCTTGTTGTACATACGGAAATAGTTTTGTAAGGTGATGGTCGCAAAGGTCTGTGTAGCAGCTTCCACTTTCACATTCTCCTTAGCCTCCACAGCTTGGTGCAAACCGTCCGACCAGCGACGACCTTCCATCACACGACCTGTCTGCTCATCGACAATCTTCACTTGGTTATCATCGATGATATAGTCCACATCCTTCTCGAACAAGGGGTATGCTTTCAGCAGTTGG
>CALZHO010000219.1 GCA_945787425.1 uncultured Bacteroidales bacterium | reverse complement strand
GGTTATGTATCGGTTATGTATCGGTAAAGTAACGGAGGAAGAAAGTAGTAGAAAGGATGTTCTTATTCAAACGCACGGAAACGCACGGAAACGCACGGAAATGCACGAAACGCACGGAAACGCACGGAAACGCACGGAAACGCACGGAAATGCACGAAAATGCACGGAAAACTCAGCGGGTAGCGCCGAGCACAAAACCAGAGGATGGAACAATAAAAACAATTTCGTTTCAAAAATGGGAACAATGATAACAACAATGGAAACAATAATATTCAACAATGGGAACAAGGATATTCAACCATGGGAACAATGATATTCAACAATGGAAACAATGAGATTCAACAATAAGATTCAACAATGAGAACAATGATAACAAAAACGACGAAAATAACAATAACTATGCTCTTGTTACAAATTGAATATCAATGCATTAAAGGCATAAAGAGAAAAAATAAGTATTTTTTTAAGCAAAAGATTTGCATATATGAAATTTTTGTTGTAATTTTGCAGTTGAATTAGGGGAAAGGCGAGAGGTGAAAACTGAAAGGGGAAAACTGAAAAGTGAAAGGTGAGAGGTGAAAGGTGAAAGGGGAAAAGTGAAAAGTGAAAGGTGAAAAGTGAAAGGTGAGAGGTGAAAACTGAAAAGTGAAAGGTGAAAAGTGAAAGGTGAAAGGTGAAAGGTGAAAAGTGAAAGGTGAAAAGTGGAACATCATTATAATATTATACAGTTCGTATGACACGACATGAACAACTGATTGAAGCACTACAACACAATTTTGGTTTTGATTCGTTCAAAGGGAATCAAGAGGCAATCATTAACAATCTAATGGATGGCAAAGATACATTTGTATTGATGCCAACAGGTGGCGGAAAAAGTCTATGCTACCAACTGCCATCATTGCTGATGGACGGTGTAGCCATTGTCATATCTCCACTGATTGCATTGATGAAAAATCAAGTGGATGCTATGCGTAACTTCTCGGAAGAAGATGGCGTGGCACACTTTATTAACTCATCGCTCTCCCGTCCTGAGATTCATGCAGTGAAAGCCGATATTCTGGCAGGCAAAACAAAACTGCTATACTTGGCTCCAGAATCACTGAACAAAGATGAGAATGTGGATTTCCTAAAAGGCGTGAAGATATCCTTCTACGCTGTGGACGAGGCACACTGTATATCGGAATGGGGACACGATTTCCGTCCTGAATATAGGCGTATTCACCCCATCGTGGAACGTATCGGCAAAGCACCTATCATTGCCCTCACAGCTACCGCCACACCCAAAGTGCAAAACGACATACAAAAGAACCTGGATATGTTGCACGCGACGGTATTCAAATCGTCGTTCAACCGTCCTAACCTCTATTATGAGGTACGAGAGAAAACCGATGAGGTGGATAAAGACATCGTGAAGTATATTCGCACCATGAGCGGCAAATCGGGTATCATCTACTGCCTGAGCCGTAAAACGGTGGAAGAACTGGCTGCTACACTGAATGTAAACAATATCTCTGCCCTGCCCTACCACGCTGGTATGGACGCTCCCACACGTAGCGCAAACCAAGATGCGTTCTTGATGGAGAAAGTACAGGTGATTGTGGCAACTATCGCCTTCGGTATGGGTATCGACAAGCCCGATGTGCGCTTCGTGATACACTACGACATACCCAAATCGCTGGAGGGCTACTACCAAGAGACAGGTCGTGCGGGTCGTGACGGCGGAGAAGGACAATGTATATGCTTCTATTCACCCAAAGACATAGAGCGTTTGCGGAAGTTCCAACAGGGCAAACCTATTGCAGAGCAGGAGATTAGCAATCAATTACTATTCGAGACACAATCGTATGCTGAGTCGCCAATATGTCGCAGAAAACTGCTTTTGCACTATTTTGGTGAGGAATACAACCAAGAGAAATGCGGCAACTGCGATAACTGCAAGAAGACCTATCGCATGATGGACGCAACCGAACTATTGGGATTGATACTGGAGACTATTCACCAACTGAACGAGAAATTCCGTTCACGACACATCGTGGATATTATTCGCGGAAATGAAACATCCACCGTCATCTCGTATAAACACAACGAATTAGAGAACTTTGGTTCGGGCGAAGACGAGGATGAGGCCGTATTGCATGCTATCATTCGCCAAGCGTTGATAGCTGGATATATAAAGAAGGATATAGAGTCCTACGGCGACTTGAAGCTGACTCCAGAAGGCAAGAAATTTATGAAGCGTCCATCGAAATTTGAGGTGCCTATCGAGGTACATAGCGATGAAGACGATGTCGATATGGAAGCAGGAATAGGCGCATGCGCCGCAGCGGATGATGTGCTGTTCTCCATCCTGAAAGACCTGCGCAAGAAACTGAGTAAGCGCATGAATGTGCCACCATTCGTGATATTCCAAGATACAAGTTTGGAGGCCATGGCCACTTCGTATCCTATTACCATTGAAGAATTGCAGAATATTCCTGGAGTAGGCGTGGGCAAAGCCAAACGCTACGGCGATGAGTTTATCAAGCTGATCAAGGGTTATGTGGAAGAAAACGATATTATCCGTCCTGAAGACCTACGCGTTCGCACCGTAGCCAAGAACTCAGCACGCAAGATAGCCATCATTCAGGCTATCGATAGACGCGTGGCATTGGATGACTTGGCAGAGCGTTTGGGCATGTCGATGGAAGAGATGCTGGAGGAGATTGAAGCTATCGTATATTCGGGTACACGATTGAATATCAAATACTTTATAGACGAAGTAGTGGACCCCGATGAGGAGTCTGACATCTACGACTATTTCCGCCACGCTGAAAATGATAATATCCGTCAAGCTATGGACACACTGGGCGAAGATGACTACAATGAAATCCATGTGCGACTGGTGAGAATAAAGTTCCATAGCGAGTTGGGGAATTAGAT
>CALZHO010000218.1 GCA_945787425.1 uncultured Bacteroidales bacterium | reverse complement strand
ACGAAAAGTGCCGTCCACTAAACACCAAACATATGTCTTTTCCTCTCAACAAACAACTCGTTGACCAAACATGCATTGATTTTGGTTTGCGTAACGCCAAGGAACTGGGCGGTGCCTCTATTCGCCAACTCGTGGGCGTAGTCAAAGATATAGAACGTGCTACAGGTCAGGAGTTTATCCACATGGAATTGGGCGAACCAGGCTTGCCTGCCGAACATGTGGGTATAGCTGCTGAGCATGCTGCTCTGAAGGCGGGTTATGGCTCTAAGTACCCTCTTATCACGGGTATAACCGAAGTGAAACACTGGGGCAGTGAGTTTGTGCGTGCTTTCATGAACTTAGATATTCCCACAGATTGCATTGTGCCTACTGTAGGTAGTATGCAAGCGGCTTTTGCTATCAATATGCTCGTTTCGCAATTGGATAAAGAGCGTGATACGGTGCTCTTTCTTGATCCATGTTTCCCTGTGCAAAAACAACAATGCAAGGTCATAGGCGTCCGTGTAGATGCTTTTGATGTGGCTGAATTTCGTGGTGAAGCATTGGCTACAGAACTCGAACGCCACTTCCAGTCGGGTAGGATAGCGGCGATGCTTTTCTCCAACCCGAATAACCCTTCGTGGATGTGCCTCACCGAACGCGAATTGGAGATTATTGGTCGATTGGCTACGATGTATAATGTGCTGGTAATCGAAGACTTAGCATACCTGAATATGGACTTCCGCGATAAAGACCGAGGCATGCCATACGAACCGCCATACCAACCCACCGTGGGCAGATATACCAACAATTGTGTGCATATGATTTCTTGCTCTAAGATGTTCTCGTATGCAGGTCAGCGCGGTGCTATTGTGGCGATGAATCCGTATTTGGCACATCGTCGTTTCCCTTCGCTGGCAGACCGCTATGGCAACGATGGCGAGTTCCTGCGTAACTTTATCTATAATGTGCTCTATAGTCTCTCTTCGGGCATGACACACTCCGTACAGTTCGCTATGGCTGCTATGTTCAAGGCAGCATGTCAGGGCAAGATAAACTTCGTTTCAACCACCCGCGAATATGCGCGAAGAGCCAAATTGGTCAAAGAGATCATGCTTCGCAATGGTTTCCACATTGTCTATGACAAAGATGCTGATGAGCAGGAAGTGGGCGATGGTTTCTTCTTTACGTTTGGTTATAAGGATTGGACGAGCGAAAAGATGCTTAACAAACTGATTTACTATGGTATCTCGGCTATCTCTCTGAGTAGTACAGGTGCGAAGCGCGAGGGCATGCGTGGCTGTGTGTCTTGCATACGCGATGACCAATACGAACTCCTTAATGAGCGCCTCGCGCTTTTCAATCGTGATTATCACGACAAATAATGACATGAATGCGTACGAACTGGCATACGAATATGTGCAGCACACTAATCGCTGTATCTTTCTGACAGGTAAAGCAGGAACGGGTAAAACCACCTTTTTGCGCCGTCTAAAGACCGCAACACTCAAGCAAATGACGGTAGTCGCTCCCACAGGAGTGGCTGCTATCAATGCGGAGGGTGTGACTATTCATTCGCTTTTTCAACTGCCTCCGCAACTGTTTCTACCTACGCCTGAAGCACGACACAAACTCTTCTCTGAGATGCAGATGCGCTCGCATAAGCAGCGTGTATTGCGCAATCTCGAACTCCTTGTGATAGACGAAGTTAGTATGGTACGTGCTGATCTATTAGACACGATAGATGCCGTCCTTCGTCACTTCAAACATCATCCTAACATACCATTTGGCGGGGCACAGGTACTTTTTATTGGTGATCTATTTCAATTATCGCCTGTGGCACGCGAAGAGGAGTGGCGTTTGCTGGGCGACTATTACGACGGTCCCTATTTCTTTCAAGCACAAGTCTTTCGCGAACTGCAACCGGTGTATATTGAACTTGACCATGTATTTCGCCAGACGAATATGGAATTTGTGGAGATACTCAATCAAGTGCGCAATAATGCCCTTACACCTGAATCACGTAAGATGCTCAATAGCCGCTATAATCCCTATTTTCAGATAGATAAGAATGGAGAGCATTATATTACCCTCTCCACGCATAATAGCAAAGTGGATGCTATCAACCAGCGCGAATTGGATGCTCTGAAAACGCAAACGTACACTTATCAAGCTCGTGTAAAGGATACTTTTCCTGAATCTATGTATCCCATTGACAAGACCTTGACCCTCAAAGTGGGAGCCAAAGTGATGTTCGTGAAGAACGATTCGGAACCAGAGAAATTGTACTATAATGGCAAACTGGCCACTGTCACGGCGCTTTCCAAGAATGAGATTCATGTCCTTTGCGAAGATGGTACTGAGGTGGATGTGCATACGGAGACATGGGAGAACTTGCGCTATTTTTCCGAAACGGGTTCCGACCAGGTAGAGGTGGAGGTCATAGGTTCTTTTACCCATTTCCCTTTGCGATTGGCTTGGGCTATCACGATTCATAAGGCGCAGGGATTGACCTTCGATCATGTGGTGATTGATGCTGAGGATGCATTTGCCGCAGGGCAAGTGTACGTGGCACTCTCACGTTGTCGTTCGTTGGAGGGAATAGTGCTACTCACACCCATACCCATGCGTGCGCTGACTAATGCAAGAGAGGTATTGTATTTCACACAAAATCAATTAGATATATCCGATACTGAACAGCGATTGGCTCCTGCGCAAACTGAGTATCTGACCATTCTTCTCTGTTCGCTCTATGACTTTCGATCCATTATTAATCGCCTCTCTGCACTCTCACGACAAGTGAAGAATATGGGGTCGGTGCAAGGAGATGTATCCGCCTTCTTCTCTACATGTATAGGTGGGTTGGAGGGATTGCAAATCATAGCCGAGCGTTTTCAACAGCAGATACGCCAAATTGTTTATACCACTTCCTCTGCGCTTAATAGCCC
>CALZHO010000217.1 GCA_945787425.1 uncultured Bacteroidales bacterium | reverse complement strand
TATAATTAAGTGGGGAAGCAACCATATATTATTGATTACAAATGCAAAGGAATAATCTTTCTGCGTTATCTTGAATTTTAGATTTTCCTGTAGTAAAGGCTTTATAATCTTCTTCAAAGACGAGGACTTCTCCTTTCTTACCCAAAATGCGCATAATGTCAGTATCCGCTAACTTGGCATTAGATCGCTCGTTGCCTTTGTTCTCCATGTTGTTGTATGAGAGCAGTATATAACGAGCGTTAATTTTTTCAATTAAATCAGCAAATGCCTGGGTAGCCTCTTTTGTACAATATGCACTCTTTAATGCTGTACGATCCATTTTTTTTGCTACACCAAATACTTTTGGCTTTTCCCAACGGGCTACATTTTCGAGCACATGGTATGCATCGCAATATTGTCTTGAATTATAAGGAGGATCTAGATACACTAAATCGGCACAGACATTTGAAGCTAGTGTGTTTATGTCTTGATTATAACAAATGTTGTTAGGATTATTATTTTGACTTGCTTGTGGAACAGATAACTCTAAATGTAAATCGAACTCTACGCCTTTACGATATGCGTCATAGTGTCCACACGTTTTGGCTATTTTATCCATAGCATAGAGTAACGATGTAATCAATAAAGCACGTTCACGTTCGTTGAGTTTACCTGCCTTGAAGTTTCGTTCTATATCTTCACGAATATATCCAATCTTGCGACAATCTTGTTTTGAAAAGAATGTATCTGCAAAATTGTTTGACATGTAGTTGTCCGCCCTAACACTTACGGCATTGTAAGCAATGATAAGCTGAATGATTTTGTCTTCATCATAAGGTTGAGCACTAAACCATGCCAAATTGCTAATGTAATTGCTATAAAGGAGGTCATTGGTAATTATTTGCAAATCTTGAAATGCAGAAGATACAGCACCTGTTCCAGCAAATAAATCTGCTATGATTTTTATATCGTGGCAGTTGTTTTTGACCACTTGTTTGATAAATGGTAATAAACGATATTTATTGCCTAAATATCGACGATTGTTAATTGCTGTTACTTTATAAGACATGGTATGTGCTTTGCGCGATACATTTTTATAATTCGGCTGCAAAGGTACAATTTTTTTATGAGAATTGCAAGAGAATTGTGATTTTTCATGTTCAAGTTGCAATTTTTGACTACTATCTTGGATAGTAGGTGCAGATAACATAAACTCAAGAAATGGAATTTGTAATGTTTGTGGATGTGACATAATGAGCAGTTTTTAGTAGTTAAACATGCAATTTTTGTGAATTCGGCTGCAAAGGTAGTATGGCAAACTGCTAAAACTTGTCAGTATGTAGAGAAAAATGCATTTTTTTTGCGGAAATGTGCATTTTTTGTGTTTATTAGGGGTGAAACGCAATCAAAGATGAGCACGAAATGCGCAACAGGGAGTAAATCTTTTTAGGAATGGAGTAAAAGTTTTTAGGAAAATAGTCAATAGTTTTAGGATACGAGTCAACCTTTTTAGGAATTTGGACAACCTTTTTTAGGAAAGCAATCTTAACAAATAGCACTTTTTGTGGGCAGGGAGTTGAGTCGGAGTTCTGTCGGTCTTCTCTCGGTCGTCGGTCGGTGGAATGAGGAAAGGTATAAGAGAGGTAAAAGAATGGGCAATCTTAATAAAAGTACTTTTTTGAGTTTCGGAGTTCTTAGGTCGTTCCTTGGTTCATCCTTTGTTTGTCCTTGGTTTTTAGCACGGGAGTACCAAGGACGGTACAAGCAGAAGAAATCTTAATAAAAGTGCAAAAGTACATTGTGTAGAGTGCAGGGTGTAAAGTGTAAGGTGTAGAGTGTAAAGGAAAGGATAAAAAATAGAGCATATCGGTGTGATATGCTCTATTTTTGGTATATAGGCAGGTTACTTCTTGCGGAAGTATGCCACTGCATTGTCGAACAGAGGTTGGCATTTGTTGCCAGCAATGTTGGTGAATACGCCTTCTTCCCAACGTTCGGTATGACCCATCTTGCCGAGAATCTGACCGTTCTTGGAGATGATACCCTCTATCGCATAATACGAGCCATTAGGGTTGTGAGGTGCCTCCATTGTTGCCTCGCCTGTCATAGGATCAGCATAGCGGAATGCTACTTGTCCATTTTCGAAGAGTTCCTTCGCCAATGCTTCGTTCACCACGAATTTACCTTCGCCGTGACTGACTGCAATGCTATGTGTATCACCTACTTGCATGCCACGAAGCCATGGGCTGGCAGTAGTAGCCACAGTGGTAGTTACCATCTGTGAGATGTGGCGGTTGATATCGTTGTGGAACAGGGTTGGAGAGTCTGGAGTGACCATGCCCAACTTGCCATAAGGCAGCAGACCACTCTTCACCAATGCTTGGAAACCGTTGCAGATACCAAGTATCAAGCCACCGCGCTCGATGAGGGCAGTGATAGCAGCACCCACCTTTTGGTTGTTAATCACATTGGCGATGAACTTACCACTTCCGTCTGGCTCATCACCTGCAGAGAAACCACCTGCGAACATGAGGATATGGCAGCGATTGATATGCTCTACCATCTCATCGATACTCGAAAGGACATCCTCGCCCGTGAGGTTGCGGAAGATAGTGGTCTCGACCTCAGCACCTGCACGGCGCCATGCCTTAGCGGAGTCGTAGTCGCAGTTGGTGCCAGGAAATACCGGTATATAAACAATAGGATTCTCTACAGCGGGACCATTATAATCAACAACATCAACAACTTTATTTTCAACAACTTCCGCGGCAATCAACTCCCTGCCTCGGCAAGTGATACCTGCAGGCAGGAGGTCGGAATGCTGAGCAGGGACCGCGGATGGGTAGATCTTATCAAACTGACCACAGCATGCGTGGAGAAGGACATCGCGGGAGATGTGCTCGCCATTGATAACGAGATGGGTTCCGTCGGTTACTTCACCCAAGTATTGGATCGCT
>CALZHO010000216.1 GCA_945787425.1 uncultured Bacteroidales bacterium | reverse complement strand
TGGCGCATCAGGGTTGGCCCCATCGAAGCAGTAGGTGCAGACTTTGCATTTGGGTAGTCCGATGGCGGCGATGAGGTCCTCTATCTTGGTGTATTTGAGTGACTTGAGCGCAAAGCGGTCGCGCAAGGCGCGTATCATGCGTTGGTACTCCAAGGAGTCGGTAGTGGCATATGCCTTGATACGCTCTGGATTATTGGCCGCTTCTTCGCCCTCCAAATCTGCAATGATACGGCGGGTGATGAGTTCCATATCCGACTTCGAAGTGGTGAAGTTGGTGAATGGGCAGCCATACATGATAGGCGGACATGCAATACGCATATGCACTTCTTTGGCACCTGCTTCGAGCAAGCAGCGCGTGTTGTCGCGGAGTTGCGTGCCACGCACGATAGAATCGTCGCAGAAGAGCACACTCTTGCCACGTAGGATAGCGTAGTTGTGAATGAGTTTCATCTTAGCAACGAGGTCGCGTGTGGCTTGTTGCGATGGAGTGAAAGAACGTGGCCAAGTAGGGGTATATTTGGTGATGGCACGCTGGTAAGGCACGCCCGAAGTGTGCGAATAACCAATTGCCATAGCAATACCTGAATCAGGAATACCGCAGACAATATCGGCTTTCACATCATCGCTATTACCCATAGCATGACCGCAAGCATAGCGCACTTGCTCTACATTACGACCTTCGTAGTCGGAGGTGGGGAAACCGTAATACACCCAAAGGAAAGAGCAAATCTGCATCTTGTCGTTAGGTTTGCGGAGTTGCTCCACGTGGTCAGCATATACGCGAACAATCTCACCAGGGCCCATGAAATACTCGATTTGGAAGCCGAGATTGAAGAAGGAGGATGATTCGCTGGCAATCGCGTAAGCACTGGCACCCCATGAACCCTCGTGGTTCGTTGGGGACCCCGCACTTTCGCGCTTACCTAATACGATAGGTGTGCGTCCCCATGAGTCGCGAGCAGCGATGATACCATCTTCGGTGAGAATAAGTATGCTGCATGAACCTTTGATTTGCTTGTACACATTCTCGATGCCATCTACGAAATCTTTGCCTTGTACAATGAGCAAACCTACTAATTCTGTGGGGTTTACGCGTCCGCTACTGAACTCCGTGAGGTGCATGTTTTGCTCCAATAGGTGGGCTACCAAATCGTCTTGGTTGTTGATCTTGCCAATGGTGCTGATAGCAAACCGACCCAGGTGCGAGTTGATGAGCAGAGGTTGTGCATCGGTGTCGGAGATGATACCAATGCCAGCGTTGCCACTGAACTCGTGTAATTCATCTTCGAACTTGGTTCGGAAGTGCGAGTTTTGTATGTTGTGAATGCTTCGTTTGAAGCCCTTTTCTGCGTCGAATGTTGCCATACCCGCTCGGCGTGTACCGAGGTGGGAATGGTAGTCGGTGCCGTAGAAGACATCGGTGACGCACGAGGTTGTAGAAATTGTACCAAAAAATCCAGCCATGTTTTCTTGTCTATAACAACAACGATGATTATTTTATCCAACAACTTAAACAACTTAGTCCAACAACTTGCGCGGCAATCAACTTCCTGCCGCGCTCTGCGGTTATTTTCCTTGCCGCTCGCAATGTTGGCGAGCGGAATGTTGTTGAAAATAATGTTGTTGTTTCTTAATAATCCGTGTCGGTTATTTTGTTAAATAGTCGGTTAAATTTTTCTCAATGCGTGCAGCAATATCCTCTGTCTCTGCGTCGAGGACGAGTTTTTCGCCAGTGATGCCTTCGTAGAGTTCGATATAGCGAGCGGTGATACCTGCTACTACCTCATCGGTCATCTCTGGTACTTGTTGTCCCTCTTTGCCTTGGAAACCGTTGTCCATCAACCACTCACGCACAAACTCTTTGGAGAGTTGCTTTTGTGGCTCACCTGCCTCAAAACGCTCCTCATAGCCCTCTGCGTAGAAGTAGCGACTGGAGTCTGGAGTGTGCACCTCGTCCATAAGAAGAATTTGATCGCCATGTTTACCAAACTCGTACTTGGTGTCCACAAGGATAAGTCCTTGTTTAGCAGCAATCTCTTGTCCGCGAGCGAAGAGAGCAAGGGTGTATTTCTCCAATTGTTCGTACTCTGCCTCTGGGATAAGTCCTTGAGCGATAATCTCTTCGCGAGAGATGTCCTCATCGTGTGCGCCAATCTCGGCTTTGGTGGTAGGAGTGATGATTGGGGTAGGGAACTTCTCGTTCTCGCGCATGCCTTCTGGCAGTTTTACGCCGCAGATCTCACGCACGCCGCTCTTGTAAGCACGCCATGCAGAGCCGCAGAGATAACCGCGCACGATCATCTCTACTGGATAACCTTCGCAACGTACACCTACGGTAACCATAGGGTCGGGAGTGGCTTGCTTCCAGTTAGGAACGATGTCAGCCGTTGCATCGAGGAACTTAGCCGCGATTTGGTTGAGGATCTGGCCTTTGAATGGAATACCCTTTGGCAGGATGACATCAAAAGCAGAAATACGGTCGGTGGCTACCATCGCGAGGCAATCCTCACCGATGAAATATACGTCACGCACTTTGCCGTGGTACACATTGGTTTGACCAGGAAAGTGGAAGTTGGTTGCTGTTAAAGCGTTCATTATCTTGTCTTTAAACTCTAAACATTAAACTCTAAACTATTTATATTCATCCCATGATTGGATAGCGAGGTCGTTGACATCGACGGTGCAGAAGGCGTTGATGAACGCTGCTGCGAGGCGTGCATTGGTGAGCAATGGCACGTTGAGGTCAATAGCCGCACGACGAACGTGGTAGCAAACATCGTTTTGTGGGGCGGTAACGATATCCTTTGGAACACTCACTACGAACTCAATCACGCCCTCGCGCATGAGGTCAATAGCTTGTGGAGTGCCGTCCTCAGATGGTTGGTAAACCGTTGTGTTTGGGATACCTGCCTCTGTGAGGAAGTGGCTTGTACCAAGGGTAGC
>CALZHO010000215.1 GCA_945787425.1 uncultured Bacteroidales bacterium | reverse complement strand
TTATCTTACAATCAATAAGGGAAGTTATGATGGAATAACTGAGGATATGGGTGTTGTGAATCAAGATGGTGTGGTAGGTATAGTGAGTGCTGTGAGTGAGCGATATGCATTGGTAGTGCCACTTATACATACGGAGATGAATCTTAGTTGTAGAATTCAGACGAACAATTATATAGGTAGAACACATTGGTTGGGACTGAATAGTAGTCAGTTGCAACTGGAAGATATATCACGCCATGTGACTGTAAATAAAGGTGATACTATTATTACAAGTGGACTGACTCCTGTCTTTCCAAGCGGTATTCTTGTGGGTGTAGTAGAGCAAGCGAACCTAACAAATAGTGATAATTATCATCATATTACATTGCAAATAGCAGTGGATTATAGGAAACTGAGTTATGTACAAGTTATTCATAATCGAGCAACACATAATATAGAGTATCACACAAATGAATCCTTATGGAGTGGATTAGAGAAATAGGACGATTATTACTCATAGTTGTGCTTCAGGTACTGCTATTTAATCATTTGCATATAGCTATATGGGGATTCCCTATGGTCTATATATTGTTTTTGTTAAATCTCTCTCCACGTGTACCACGATGGGCGGAATTGTTAATAGGGTGTATAGTGGGATTATTGATGGATGTATGGTATTCTTCGTTGGGAGTTCATATGGCTGCATGCGTAGCAATAGCGTTTATTCGTCCTATTATGTTATCTAATACGGTGCAGGATATAGAACGTATAAAAGATAATATTACGGGTGGAATGATAGGGGTGATGGAATATGCTAAATGTGTAATAATACTGACAATTATCCATCATTTCATCGTGTTTGCGTTGGAGGCATGGAATTTTTCACAATGGTGGATAGTATTGCTACAAACCTTGATTAGTAGTATAATGACGATATTTGTCATATTGGGATACGATCGACTAAAACAGTGATATGATTAATGATAATTTTTATAGGCGTAAATATGTGGTAGGTGGCATTGCTGTTATGATAGTGCTAACCTATATAGTACGCTTATTTTTGTTACAAGTCATTGATCAATCTACCCAAGAGAAAGCTGCTAATAATGCTCAGTTGCGCCAAACACTATATCCTTCTCGTGGACTTATTTATGACCGCAATGGCGAATTACTCGTATCTAATCAACCAATATATGAGATAACGGTTATTGTACGCGAAATGATGCAAGAGCATTTTGATACAATTGGATTTTGCAATGCATTACGTATTACCCCTGTAGATTTTGCAATGCGTATGCAAGAGATGTCAGATCGCCGAAAGAATAGAGGGTTCTCTCGTTATACTCCTCAGATTTTTATGCAAAACCTTAGTCAGGAAGATATTGCACAATTGCAGCAAGAGCAATATAAATATCCTGGCATGGATATTCGTATTCGCACACTACGCGATTACACTTATCCCATAGCATCTCATGTTTTGGGCAATGTGGGAGAGGTGAATTATAATGATATAGAAAGTGATAATTATTATGCTGTAGGAGATTACTCTGGTCGCGGTGGAATCGAGCGAACGTATGAAAAAGAATTGCGTGGAAAGAAAGGAGTAGAAGTCTATATGCGTGACTCGAGAGGACGCATACAGGGATCATATCAGAATGGCTTATTAGACCGACCAGCCGAAGCAGGTACAGATTTGTATTTGAGTATTGATATGGCGACGCAGCAATTGGCTGAACAACTGATGCAAAATAAGGTGGGTAGTATTGTGGCTATTGAACCAAAGACGGGTGAAATTATCACTATGGTAAGTGCTCCTAACTGGGATCCGAAGCGGTTAGTAGGTAGAGAGCGTTCTGCTAATTATCAGCAATTGCTGGATGATTCGCATAAACCTTTGATGAATAGGGCTACTCAAGCGCAATATCCCCCTGGTTCTACGTTTAAGATATTGCAGGCATTAGCAGCATTACAAAAAGGTTGTATCACTCCAAATACGAAGTATCCATGTAATGGTCCAACATCTACGCCTATCAAATGTACGCACAATCATGGTAGTCCTGTGGATTTGGAAGAAGGTATAGAGCAGAGTTGCAATCCCTATTTTTGGGCACTTTATCGCGATATGCTCCAGCAAGACGGCTATGAGAATGGACATACCCTTTTCAAAGAACACTATAACGAATGGAGAGAGATTATAGCCAGTTTTGGATTAGGCGAACGATTTGCGAATACCGATGTCAGGGAACAAGCGAAGGGTTATCTGCCGACAACGGAATTTTATAATCGAATATACGGACAAAAAGGTTGGAAAGCGATTACCATTCGTTCGTTGTCTATTGGACAAGGAGAGATATTGGTAACACCTCTGCAATTGGCGAACCAAGCGGCTGCAATAGCCAACAAAGGTTATTATATCACCCCACACTTTAATCGAAATGACTCGATGAAATCGGATATTCATGCTACTTTGGTGGATGCTGTTCATTTTGATGTAGTGCATAGAGGTATGGCGCGCGTAATGACAGAAGGTACGGGACGATGGTATAATATTCCAGAGTTGCAAATGTGCGGCAAGACAGGTACGGCGCAGAACCCTCATGGTGAAGATCATGCCCTATTCATCGGTTTTGCCCCAATGGATAATCCACAAATAGCCATAGCAGTAGCAGTGGAGAATGCGGGATTTGGAGCTACTTGGGCTTGTCCGATGGCCACTTTGGTCATGGAGCAATATCTAACAGGAGAAATCAAACGAAAGTGGCTATATGACCGCATGGTAAATGCGAATTTGATAGATAAGTAAGATGAGGAATAACAGAAGTATCATATCGGGTATTGACTGGTGGACAATCGTTTTGTTCCTCGTGATTGCGCTATTCGGTTGGCTGAATATCTATGGTTCGAGTTATTCGTTCGACCAAACGAGTATTTGGGACTTCTCTAACCGAGCAGGTAAGCAGTTGGTATGGCTT
>CALZHO010000214.1 GCA_945787425.1 uncultured Bacteroidales bacterium | reverse complement strand
TATGACTGCAATGGTGGTGTTTCACGCGAAGTTAATCTCTCCAATGGAGGAGGCTCAGTTCCCGTAGATGCTTATTGGAGCGGTTACCGTGTTATCGTAGAGATGAGTAATGGTACAAGTTATTACATTACATCCCAAGGGGTTGGAATGTTATAACATGGTTATCTGCCCACGCTCTATTAACCCTCACACATAATCGCCATCATTAAGAGTATTATGATGATGGTGATTATGGGGGGACTACATAACACCTTCTACTCGATATTTACTGAACTATAATCAGCGCAAAGAGGAATATTCATTATAAAAACAACAAAAAATATGGCAGGATTTTTTAGTCGTTTTGGGAATAAACTTTTCCCAAAACATATGACAAAAGAAGAGTTCATCCAAAAAGCAAAGGAAGAACATGGAAATTATTATGACTACAGCAAGGTTAGGTATACGGATGAAAACACAAGAGTTACTGTTATTTGTCCAAAACACGGTAAATTTCTAATAACGCCCAAAGAACACTTAGAAGGAAAAGGGTGTGAACAATGTGTAAACGAAAGGGTGGATGGCTTTCTGTCTTTTATTAACGAACATGCAACAAAGGATAGTGATTATGATTCGGGTTTATTTAACAACGAGATGTTGGATGATATTTTTGGGACTGACGAAGATGATGAAGAAATTCGGTATATAGGCAAATATTCTGATGACAAAACAGCACTGATTGAATGCCCAAAAGATTTTTCGGGTACGTATGTTATCCCTGACGGCGTGGAAGAGATATTAACCTGCGCGTTCCAAGACTGCAAAGGTTTGAAAACGGTTATCATGCCCGATGGTGTGATAGAAATCTACAGTAATGCTTTTTGCGGATGCACAAACTTAAAATCTGTACAATTTTCCGAGGCACTTGAGCGCATAGGTTGGAAGGCGTTCGACGGATGTAGCAGCCTGACTTCCGTAATTATTCCGGATAGTGTAAAGAAAGTGGATGATATGGCTTTTAAGGGCTGTGTAAACCTGAAAACAATAGTTCTATCGGAACGTATAAGAGCAATTGACGGTCATCTGTTTGAGGGGTGTACAAGCCTGAAAACAATCACAATTCCCGAACGAGTAAAGGAGATTGAGCCGTATGCATTCAAGGATTGTACAGGACTAACACAAATTATCATTCCTGAAGGCGTGGAGCATATACATAGCGGTGCTTTTAGCGGATGTTTGAATGTAGCAACTATATCGTTGCCTGAAAGTCTGATGACATTAGATGCAAATAATGCAGGCATCTTTGAGGGGTGCGATAATCTTCGTGAGATTATTGTTCCCTTTGGGCAAAAACAACGCATTGCCGATTTATTCGAAGAAAAAGACGCAATGTACAAAGTATTACTTGTTGAGAAATAATATTATTCTATTTGCAGCCTAAAAATCTCTCAAATGAAAATGGTACTTTTTGATGTGGGAAAGTAGCGTATATTGTTGCACGTTATTTCTAAAAATAGAGATGAGTAAATATGGAATGTTAAGAATGTGAGCTATCTCTTTTGCGATTAGGTCCGTTCGTTCATACATATAGACAAGCATACAAACAAACATTCATTCAATCAACTAATTTTACTATTGAACATGAGAACCAAAATCATTATATTGTGCAGCCTGCTATACGCAGTATGTGTTCCGACATTTGGCGGTGATCGCCCGTATGAATATATGCTCGACGAACCTAAGTGGGAATATGAGCGAGCAGATGCACGAATAGAGATACGGACAGCATGGGCGTGTCTGACAGGTCGGCAAAGTTCATATGTCCTCCCTGATACCATCCTATCTGATTCGGTTATCCCTGATACAAGGATTATGAACGGTGGAGAACTCCATCATGTCGAGTGTATATGGGAAGGGAGGAGGACAGAAGAGTGCTACTATATGGATACCAACGGTAACATGGTTGAAGTGCTCGGTAGCTTATCCGCCAACAATGGTCAACCGTATTCGCTCAGTCCGTACCACTATATAACCTCTGATGGCTTAGTAACCTTCAACACGCGCAAATGGATAGAAATGGTGCTATGGTGCTTGAATGTTCTTGTCTCTCCTTGGCTGTGGTTAGCCGTTGTGTTGTCCTTGCTCATCTTCATTTTCCGCAGGTATAAACGCGACTGACATTGGCGCGAAGATGCTTGGCTTACTATTATCATCCAATAGGGTCATCTTCTCTTTCTGTAGATACAGATTAACCTTGTTGTCGATTAACCGTTTCACGGTTTCCATTTCACTATAGATATAGTGCATACCCTCGATAGGGTTTTCTCTGATGTATGATATTCCACATAGATGACATGGTCAAAATGGGAGTTTCCATCTATGTTTTTTCGGGTCAGGAATAATAAACCGCAACGCCCATATCTTATCAAGGTCTCTGAGGAAAGAGTTCGTAATTAGTTTCGCTCGGGGTACTGTAAGCGGAAGAACAGGCAAGACCAACCGATCTTGCCTGTTCTTTTGTAATTTAGCGTGTTACAACTCAGGATGTTGGATGGTTATCTGCTGTCCGGGTTCGGAGTAGTAGAACATAACCAGCACAACGGGTTTGTTGCCGCGGTTCTCTCCGCGATGCACCGTGCCGATCACCTCGACGAGTGCCTCACCTTCGCGGAAAGTGCGTTCTGTACCGTCCTGGCAGACGATAGTCAGGTCGCCCTGCTGTACTATACCGTAATTGACCACTGTATGGTGGTGCCAGCCTGTTTGGGCACCTACGGGAAAGTCCAGCCGCAGCACGCGCAGTTCGGGCGTTCCTTGCGGAAAATCCGGAAGCAGAGCACCGTCCCAGCTCCGGGATGTACGAATCAGTTCAGTTGTTTGGATAGCCATAGTCTTATTCGTTTTGCAACGCAAAAGTACAAAAAAAAATCGACATTTCCAAATGAATGCCGATTTTTTTTGTGTTACAGCCTCTTCG